>NZ_DATBUP010000166.1:0-10073 GCF_036515995.1 Pedomonas sp.
CCGGCCTCGAAGCTCGAGCGGGTCGGCGACACTCCCAATCGCCGAGGCACGAAAATCAGCTTCGTTCCCGACGTCGAGATCTTCGGGGCCGAGGCGCGGTTCAAGCCGGCGCGGCTCTACCGGCTGGCGCGGTCCAAGGCCTATCTGTTCGCCGGGGTCGAGATACGCTGGCGCTGCGACCCGTCGCTGATCTCGGACGACACGCCCGCCGAGGCCGTGTTCCAGTTCCCCGGCGGCCTTGCCGACCACCTGCGCGAAGTGATCGATGACCGCGAGTGCGTCACCGCCGACATCTTCGCCGGCCGTGCAGACTTCCCGGATGGTCAGGGCTCGGTGGAATGGGCCATCGCCTGGCCGGTCTATGGCGAGGGCGGCGGCACCTGGTACTGTAACACCATTCCCACGCCGCAGGGCGGCACGCACGAGTCCGGCCTGCGTCAGGCGCTCAACCGCGGCCTCAAGGGCTTCGGCTCGCTGATCGGCCAGCGCAAGGCGGAGCAGATCACGCCTGACGACATCCTCGGCGGGGCCGAGGTCATGCTGTCGGTGTTCATCCGCAACCCGCAGTTCCAGAGCCAGACCAAGGATCGCCTCACCTCGCCGGAAGCCACCAAGCTGGTGGAAACGGTGGTGCGCGATCACTTCGACCACTGGCTGACCGAGGACCAGAAGCGCTCCAGCGCCCTGCTCGGCTTCATCCTCGACAAGGTGGACGAGCGCCTGCGCCGCAAGGCCGAGAAGGAAGTGAAGCGCAAGACCGCCACTTCCAAGCGCAACCTGCGCCTGCCCGGCAAGCTGACGGACTGCGCGGCCGATGCCTCCGAGGGCACCGAGCTGTTTATCGTGGAAGGCGACTCGGCAGGCGGCTCCGCCAAGCAGGCGCGCGATCGCAAGTTCCAGGCCGTGCTGCCCATTCGCGGCAAGATCCTGAACGTGGCCTCGGCCAACACGGCCAAGATCGCGCAGAACCAGGAAGTGCAGGACCTTGGCCTCGCGCTCGGCTGCGGCACGCGTGATCGCTACGATCCGGCCAACCTGCGCTACGAGAAGATTATCATCATGACGGACGCCGACGTGGACGGCGCCCACATCGCGACGCTGCTGATGACCTTCTTCTTCCAGGAAATGCCGGGTCTGGTGCGTGATGGGCACCTGTATCTCGCCCAGCCGCCGCTCTACCGCATCGCGCAGGGCGGCACCGTGCGCTACGCCCGCGATGACGCGCACCGCGAAGAGCTGATGAAGACCGTCTTCAAGGGCAGCCGTGGCAAGGTGGAAGTGAGCCGGTTCAAGGGTCTTGGCGAAATGCCGCCCGCCCAGCTCAAGGAAACCACCATGGATCCGAAGAACCGCACGCTGCTGCGGGTCACCCTGCCGGCGGAATATGAGGAGCGCGCCGAAGTGCGCAATCTGGTCGAGCGGCTGATGGGCAAGAAGCCGGAGCATCGCTTCAACTTCATCCAGTCTCACGCCAAGTTCGTCGAGGATGTGGACATATGAAATCAGGCGAAGCGCCGTGGTTCGGCCACCTGCCGGTGGCCGGAGACGTTCCCTTTGCGCTCAATCCGGAGCTTGATCTGGCAGCCCTGCGCGACGAGTTCGCCCGCAATCGCCGCATCCAGATCCGGGACGTGCTGGCACCGCAGACCGCCGAGCGCCTGCACTTCGCACTGGCGCGCGAGACGCCCTATGGCCTCGCCTACTATGAGGACAGCAAGGCTCGCTACATCAGCCGCGCTGATCTGGAGAAGCTGCCGCCGCAAGAGCAGCACCAATTGCTCGGCGGCATTCTCCAGCGGGCCAGCACCGGTACGTACAGCTACGCCTACAACTGCTACCCGATCCTTGATGAGTATCTGGCGGACCGGAACCAGCACTTCTACACCCACCGCTGGATCGAGTATGTGAACAGCGAGGCGGTGACCGGCCTTGTGCGTCACGTCACCGGCTTTGACGATCTGGTGAAGGCGGATGCGCAGGCCACCTACTACAGCCGCAACCAATTCCTGTTCCTGCATACCGACAGCCACGTGATGGAAGGCTGGCGCGTCGCCTACGTGCTCAACATGTGCAAGGACTGGAAGGAAGACTTCGGCGGCTACCTGTTGTTCTACGATGAAGACGGCAACGTGACCCAGGGGTTCAAGCCTGCCTTCAACACGCTGAACATGTTCGCCGTGCCGCAGCGCCACAGCGTCAGCTACGTGCCCAACTTCGCCCCGCCGGGCCGGTTCGCGCTGACCGGGTGGTTCCGGAACAAATAGTGCAGGTGATAGATCTGCAGTCACATGTAAGGGGCGGGTTTTCCGCCCCTTTTTCTTTTAGACCCGGCCAATGTGCACGCCGAATCCCATAATCGAGAGACGGTGCGCAGGTATCTTCAACACGTGCACACCGTCTCTCGGATGACTGCAACCTCACGCCGCGAGGAACTGGTCCTCGCTGAGCGCATAGAGCAGGTCTGCGCCCCTCGTGACGGGACCCAGAAGCGCCACGTCCTGCGGCAGGATCTGCTCGGCGTAGAACCGGGCGGTGATCACCTTGGCGTTGAGGAAGTCTGCTTCTGCCTCACCTGCGCCCAGTCGCCGGTCCGCCTCCACTGCCTGCCGGGCCAGAAGATATGCGCCCACCACCGAGGCGAACAGGCGCTGGTAAGGCGTGGCGCTTCCAGCCACATCGTCCGGCTGATTGGCATGGTTGACCAACCAGTGGGTAGCTTCCTCAAGGCTGGAAACTGCCTCAGCCAGCGGCGCCTTCAGCGTGGCGACTGCCCCGTCGCCCGGCAGCGTGTCGGTGAAGCTGCGGATATCGGTGAACAGCTTTTGCCAGTGCGCGCCGCCGTCCATCGGCAGCTTGCGGCCCACCAGATCGAGTGCTTGAATGCCGTTGGTGCCCTCATAGATGGGCGTGATGCGGGCATCGCGCAGATGCTGGGCCGCACCGGTTTCTTCGATGAAGCCCATACCGCCGAACACTTGAATGGCGAGGCTGGCCACCTCGACGCCCGTGTCGGTGGCGTAGGACTTGGTGAGCGGTGTCAGCAGGTCCGCCAGCCCCCGCGCCGCCTTGCGGGTCTCTTCATCGGCTGCGTGAATGCCCCGGTCCACCGCCGCTGCGTTGCAGTAGGTCAGCGCCCGCACGGCTTCCGTTCGCGCCTTCATGGTCAGCAGCATCCGGCGCACGTCAGCGTGTTCGATGATGCGCACCGGTGTGCGGGCCGCACCCAGTCGAGCCGACTGAACCCGTTCCTTTGCGTAGGCCACGGCCCCCTGATAGGCTCGCTCGGCGATGGCCACGCCCTGAAGACCGACGTTGATGCGGGCATGGTTCATCATGGTGAACATGGCGCGCATGCCGGTGTTCTCTTCACCCACGAGGTAGCCAACGCAGCCGTCATTGTCGCCGTAACTCATCACGCACGTCGGCGAGGCATGAATGCCCAGCTTGTGCTCGATGGAGACGCAGCGCAGGTCATTGCGCGCACCCAGAGTACCATCAGGGTTCACCAGAAACTTGGGCACGATGAAGAGCGAGATGCCCTTTGTGCCTGCCGGTGCGCCGGGCGTGCGGGCGAGAACGAGGTGAACGATGTTCTCCGAAAGATCATGCTCGCCAAACGTGATGAAGATCTTCTGGCCCTTGATCCGGTAGGTTCCATCCGGCTGCGGCTCGGCCTTCGTCTTCAGCGCGCCAACATCCGAGCCCGCCTGCGGCTCGGTCAGGTTCATGGTGGCAGCCCATGCCCCGTTGACGACTTTCGGGAGATAGGTCTGTTTCAACTCTTCCGATGCGTGCGCCTCGATCGCCTCGATCGCGCCCAGCGTCAGCATCGGGCACAGCGAGAAGGCGAGGTTCGCGCTGGTCAGGCTCTCCTGCACCGCCAGAGACAGAACAAACGGCAGGCCCTGCCCGCCGTATTCGGTGCCGGCGGACAGCGAGCCCCAGCCCGCCTCCACATAGCGGCCGTAAGCCTCCTTGAAGCCCGGCGGCAGCGTCACCGTGCCATCGTTCCATTGCGCGCCCTGCTCATCACCCACACGGTTGAGCGGTGCCCACACGTCCTCTGCAAACTTTCCGGCTTCGTCCACAATCACGGAAACCAAGTCTGCACTTAAATCGCCAAATCCGGGAAGGTTCGACAATTCATCAATATCTGCAATAGTTTCGAGAACGAACTTCTGTTCCCGGATCGGAGCTTGGTAAGTCACCGGAATGTCCTCCTGCGGTGAACGAGAGAGACGCACAAACAGTAGCACTTTTCACCCGCTGACCGTATAGCGGCCTGTCATGAGCGATCAGTCAACATCCAATCACGCTTTCGATACGGCGGTTCTTCCAGCCGATGCAGCCGGTATTGCGGCGGCGGCCGAGACGCTGGCAGCCGGTCAGCTGGTCGCCGTGCCGACCGAAACCGTCTATGGTCTTGCGGCAGACGCGACCAACGGCGAAGCCGTGGCCCGCATCTACGCCGCGAAGGGCCGCCCGTCGTTCAATCCGCTGATCGTGCACGTTGACGGTCCTGCAATGGCCGCGCAGCTTGCGAACATCCCGCCGCTGGCGGAGAAGCTCATGCGCGCCTTCTGGCCCGGTCCGCTGACGCTGGTGCTGCCGGCCCGGCTGGACAGCCCGGCCGCCAGCCTGGTGCAGGCGGGCCTGCCGACGATCGCCATTCGCTGTCCGCACCACCCGGTTGCGCAGGCGGTCATCGCCAGCCTCGGCCGTCCGATTGCCGCGCCCAGCGCCAACCCGTCCGGCCGCATCAGCCCCACCAAAGCGGAGCATGTGCTGGCGGGGCTGACGGGCCGCATCCCGCTCATTCTCGATGCCGGACCGACCGAGGCGGGCCTTGAGTCCACCATCGTCGCGGTTGAAGGTAACCAGTTGCGCCTGCTGCGCCCCGGCCCGGTGCCGGCCGAGGCTCTTGCCGACATCGCCCCGGTGTTCGCGGCAACGGAGGGCAAGATTCAGGCGCCCGGTCAGATGACCAGCCACTATGCGCCCTCCCAGCCGGTGCGGCTCAATGTCACCACTCCTGATCAGAACGAGTTTTTCATTGGTTTCAATGGATTGGCCGGGAATATCAACCTCAGCCCGCAAGGCAGTCTGATCGAGGCCGCCGCCCGCCTGTTCGAGGCCCTGCACATCGCCGAAGCCAGCGGCGCATCCGGCATCGCCATTGCGCCCATTCCGGAAACCGGCCTGGGTGCTGCCATCAATGACCGGCTCCGCCGCGCCGCCGCACCGCGTTGAGAGCGCAGGTTCCATAGGTTTCAGATCCATCATACGGGCGTGCCGCTGCACGTCGGACTCACACCAAAATAGCATGAATGCACTATATCGGGCCATTCATGCCACAGGACTGACCGCAATACAAACGACGGCGCAGGTAAAAATGAAATGTTGTAAAAACAGCAATTTACAGCAGATACCTTATGCCGCCGTCGGAAGCTTGTAATCCTTGAACTGGCGACGCAATTCCAGCTTGCTGATCTTGCCTGTGGCGGTGTGTGGAATCTCGTCCACGAACACCACGTCATCGGGCAGCCACCATTTGGCGACCTTGTCGCGCAGAAAAGCGAGGATCGCCTCCTTGCTTACTGTCTCCTCAGGCTTGCGCACCACGATGAGCAGCGGTCGCTCGTCCCACTTGGGATGGGGAACGCCGATCACGGCCGCCTCGGCAACCGCAGGATGGCCCACGGCAGCGTTCTCCAGATCGATGGAGGAAATCCACTCCCCGCCGGACTTGATCACGTCCTTGGCGCGATCAGTGATCTGGATGAAACCAAGCTCATCGAGCGTGGCCACGTCTCCGGTATCGAAATAGCCTTCCTCGTCCAGGATATAGCCGCCCTCACCCTTGAAGTAGCGCTCGACCACCGCCGGCCCGCGCACCTTGAGGTGCCCCGCCGAGGCGCCGTCGCGCGGCAGCACGCGGCCTTCATCGTCGGTGATCTTCAGATCGACGCCGAACATCGCGCGCCCCTGCTTGGCCTTCAGGTCCATCTGCTGTTCGCGCGGCAGCGCCATGGCTTCCGCGGTCAGGGTGCCGATCGAGCCGACGGGAGACATCTCCGTCATGCCCCAGGCGTGACAGACCGTGATGCCATAGCGGTTCTCGAACGCCTCGATCATGGAGCGCGGCGCGGCTGCTCCGCCGATCACCACCCGATCCAGCGGCTCAAGGCTGGTCCCGGTCTTCTCCAGGTGCTGGAGCATGGCCAGCCAGACGGTCGGCACGGCAGCGGTGCTGGTCACCGCCTCCTCGGTGATGAGCTTCTGCAGGGTCGGCGCATCGAAGTGGGGGCCGTTCAGCACCAGCTTCGCCCCGACAATCGCCGCGCTGTACGGAATGCCCCAGGCGTTGGCATGGAACATGGGGACAACCGGCAGCGTCACGCCTGAGGAGGTCAGGCCGATGGTGTCGCCCAGGCTGATGAGCAGCGCATGCATCACGGTTGAGCGGTGGCTGTAGAGCACGCCCTTGGGATGCCCCGTGGTGCCGGAAGTATAACACAGGCCGCAGGGATCGGTCTCCGCCATCATCGGCCACTCGAACGTGCCGTCCTCGGCCGCGAGCAACTCCTCGTAGCACAACGCTCCGGGCAGGCTCGTCTCGGGCATGTGGCTGCGGTCGGTCAGGATGACGAAGTGCTTCACCGTCGTTAGGTGCGGCGCGATCTTCTCCACCAGCGGCACGAAGCTGAGATCGAGCAGCAGCACCGTGTCTTCGGCATGGTTGATGATGTAGATGAGCTGCTCGGGGAACAAGCGCGGGTTCAGGGTGTGGGCCACCGCCCCCATGCCGGAGATACCGAACCACGCTTCCAGATGCCTGTAGGTGTTCCAGGCGAGCGTGCCGACCCGGTCTCCGGTCTGAACGCCAAGCCCTGCCAGCGCCTCTGCAAGCTGCTTCGAGCGGTGCCGGGCCTCCCGCCATGTGTAGCGGTGCCGCTCCCCCTCAACCGTCTGGGTGACGATCTCACGCCGCCCGTGCGCAACGGCAACATGGTCGATCAGCCGCCAGATCAACAGGGGCCAGTCTTGCATTTTTCCGAGCATCTGCGCCTCCCCAGGTCGACATCTGTCAATTTTGAGAGGCTAACACCGGCTTTGGCGCCACGGCAACGCCGCGTCAGAGGGGGGATGGCTTATTTCTCGCCCGTCTCGCGGATGAGATCGGCGTAGCTCATGCCCCAGTGGGCAAAGCCGTGCCGGTAGAGGGCATTGTTGGTGAGGCGCGCATCATCCGTGATCTCCGGGCCGAGCCATTCGGGATGCTCGAACGGCTCGTCGATGGAATGCAGCTCGGTCTCGGCGATGATGAGCCCGGCGTTCTCCCCCTCGAACACATCGATCTCCCAGAGCCTCCCGGCGTCCCGCACAAAGTGGCGGGTCTTCTCGATGGCCGGGCGCGCGGCCAGCCGTTCGATGATGGCCGCCCCGTCTTCCGACGGAATGGGCCACTCGAACTCCTGCCGGGTGCCGGAGGAGACGCCCGCCTTCAGGGTCAGGAAATAAGCATCTTCCATGGAGCGCACCCGAACCGACAGGTCCTCGCGCTGGTTGAGATACACCTGCCGCACGCGAACGCTGCGCTCCGGCACGGGCCATAGGGTGGACCGCACCAGGAACCGGCGTTCAATCTCCAGATACTTGGGAATAGGCGCCTCGTTAATCGACAGCTGACAGAACTGTCCGCACTGCGTCGCGGTAACCCTGCGGCATGTCAAGGCGATCCACCTCGCCGATGCCGATCCAGGCCGCCTCGCAGTGCTCGTCGCTGAGGCACAGGTCAGGCAGATCGAAAGCTGCCTCGTTCATCAAGGCATAGAACGTCACCAGCCGCGCACGACGCTGGGGGCGCACGTAAAGCCACTCGCCCAGCAGCCGAACGGACGGCAGGGGCAGACCGAGTTCTTCCCGAACTTCACGGGCCAGGGCGTCTTCCAGCCCCTCGCCCTCTTCCAGATGCCCTCCCGGCAGGTCCCAGCGGCCGTCGGCCTGACGCAGCAGGAGGGCCCGGCGCTCGCGCGGGCAAACAAGCTTCACCGCGGCGGACAGGGCGAGGCCCTCTTCCGCCACCATGGCCGATTTCAAAAGCATCCGTTCCTCCCTTGAAACGCAGGATGCATGTCAACTCTTACCCACAGATGAACCGACGCAGAAAAAAAGCCACTTGACTCTAGTGGAACAAAACGTGAACATGGCCGCAAGTTGATGGAAAACGGGGGTTTGCCATGTTTCTACACGCAGTCGCACTCGCATTTTTTCTGAGCATCGCACTGGCCGGCATCGCAGCGGTGGTGGGCCCCTGGCGCACCGCGATGGCCGCGCTGCGCGCAGGCATGGTGACTGAAAACACGAAGCGGGCGGCTTCGTTTGAAGCACGCCCGCTGCCGATGATCGAACCGGGTCCGGTGGTGGCTCCGGCGTTCTCTGCGCCGCTGGGTCAGCCTATCCGGCTGCGTCGTCAGCGCCGTCTGCGCCGGTCGTCCCTGGCTCAGCCGTCGTCCGGCCTGTCGTGGCTGCAGCGCCAGAGCCTGCGGTTTGCACCGCAGCCTGCTCACGCTTTTGCCGCAGCAGGCGGCCATAGCTACGCACGCTGAAGATGATGGTGATGGCATAACCGATGGACAGCAGCGAGAGCGTGCCCCACGGTGCCGTGAAGAGGCTGGCGGCGAACAGGCCCACCAGCAACAGGACCGGCAGGCGCATGCTCCGCTTCAGCTTCACCGATTTCCAGGAGAAGGTCGGGAGGTTGGAGACCATCAGGAAGGCCGTCACCGCCACGATGACGCCCGCGACCGCCGGTTCGCTGAAGAACGTGGTCTCCAGCCACAGGTCGAGGAACACGGGGCTGAGCGTCAGCCCCGCCCCCACCGGCGAGGGAACGCCGGTCAGGAACCCGGCCTGCTTGTGCGGCTGGTTGTCAACGTCCAGCTGAGCGTTGAAGCGGGCCAGACGCAGGGCGCAGCACACCGCGTGGGCCAACGCCACCACCCAGCCGATGCCGCCCAGATCGTGCAGCGCCCACTGGTAGATGATGATGGCGGGCGCAACGCCGAAGGCGATCACGTCCGACAGGGAGTCCAGCTCCGCGCCGAAGCGCGAGGCCCCCTTCAGCAGCCGGGCGACTCGTCCGTCGATGCCGTCCAGCACACCCGCGATGATGATGGCGGCGACCGCCTTTTCCCAGTTGCCGATGATGGCGAAGCGCGCGCCGGTCAGACCGAAGCACAGCGCCAGCACCGTAATGGCATTGGGAACGAAGGCCCGCATGGGCAGAAGACGCGCCCCTGCGTCCTTCTCGCCCTCGGCCTCGTTTCCAGCCAAGTCCTTGTCCGTCACGTCACCGTCCTCCGGTACGCCCCCGAAAGATGCGCTCACCGGCGCACCCCTCCCATGATGTGAGAGTCGCCAATACGCGCAAGGATGGTCTCGCCAGCCACCATGGTCTGGCCAACGCACACATGCGGCGCCGTGCCATGCGGCAGATACACGTCAACGCGGCTGCCGAAGCGGATAAGGCCGACGCGCTCACCGGCTGCCACCTTGTCCTCCTCGCGCACGAAGCGGATGATGCGGCGGGCAACCAGACCGGCGATCTGCGTCATGCCCACCTTGGTGCCATTGTCCATGCGAATGACGAACATCTGGCGCTCGTTGTCCTCGCTCGCCTTATCCAGATCGGCATTGATGAACTTGCCGGGGATATAGACGATTCGTTCGACAGCGCCTGTCACCGGCGTGCGATTGATGTGGACATTGAACACGTTCATGAAGATGGAAACGCGCGTACGCATCTCATCGCCCAGACCCATTTCCTTCGGCGGCACCACGTCCGTGATCATGCAGATCACGCCGTCCGCCGGGGAAATCACGAGATCATCGCCCACCGGGGTCACGCGCACGGGGTCACGGAAGAATGCCAGCACCCAGATGGTGAGGATGACGCCGATCCAGCCGAGGGCAGTCCAGCCGAACAGGAAGAACAGCAGCGTGATCACGCCCGCAATGGTTGCGAACTTGCGCCCTTCCGGGTGAACCGGCGGCAATTTGGTCAGAAAATC
>NZ_DATBUP010000167.1:0-3374 GCF_036515995.1 Pedomonas sp.
CTGTGTCGCCCGCTTCCAGCCAAACAATACGGTAATCAGGCCCACATAGCTGAAGGCATTGGCGAGGAATGCGGCCGATGCCCCGGCCGCCGCCACGAGCGCGCCGCCGATCGCCGGGCCGACACTGCGGGCGATGTTGAAGCTGATACTGTTGAGCGCAACCGCTGCCGGCAGGTCCTCGCGCGGCACCTGCTCGCCAACCGATGCCTGCCAGGCCGGGCCGTTCAGTGCTGTGCCGCATCCGACCAGGAACGTCAGAGCAAGCAGCAGCCACGGCGTTATCAGGCCAAGAAAGGTCAGGGCCGTCAGGGAAACCGAGACCACCAGGAGGAATGCCTGGGCCAGGATCATCACCTTGCGGCGATCAAAGCTGTCGGCAATGGCTCCCGCCGCCAGTGAGAACAACATGATCGGCAGGGTGGTCGAGGCCTGAACCAGAGCCACCATGTCGGCTGAGCCCGCGATGGTGGTCATCATCCAGGCCGCGCCAACCGACTGGATCAGACTGCCAAAGTTGGAGAACAGCGTGGCGATCCAGATATGCCGGAAGATCTTGTGCCGGAGCGGCGCAAACGGTGACGGGCGCGCAGCGGCGCGAGGGGCATCGCTATGTGTTTCCGTCATTCGATAACTGCCTGCCTACTCCAGTGAACCCTAGCCACAGCATGTGCCGCGCACCGTGCTGCCAGCGCATATATAGTCCGTATCAACACCCTGTCTCTTGTCGATGCCGCCGCTGCCCGGACGCCGCCAGACGCTCAGCTCCACGCCCCCTGACTGAACCGGCACTCCACGCGCCATAAACCCGATATCCTTGGCCAATGACGGTCAGATTAGCGCTCCAGCCGGGTTAGCACCCAGCCGCGGATGCCCGTTCACAGCAACTGGTGCTGAGCGCTTTCAGCAGCAGCCTCTACAGGCGGCAAAGACCAGTCGACTGGATCGAGGCCTTGCTTCTCCAGGAAAGCGTTCGTCTGGGAAAAGTGACGGCAGCCGAGAAAGCCGCTGTGGGCCGACAAAGGCGAGGGGTGAGGGGCCTTCAAAACCAGATGATGCCCACCTTTGTCGATGCTGTTGACGAAGTCCGCCTTTTTCTGGGCATAGCTTCCCCACAGAAGAAAAACGACAGGTGTGGCCCTGTCGTTGACCTTCTGAATGACGGTATCCGTGAATTTTTCCCAACCCTTGTTCCGATGGGAGGCCGGCTGGCCCTGCTCGACGGTCAGTACGCTATTGAGGAGAAGAACGCCCTGCCGTGCCCAGCTTTCCAGAAAGCCGTGCCGGGCCCGGGCGATGCCCAGATCGCTCTCCAGTTCCTTGTAGATATTGACGAGGGATGGCGGCACCCGCACCCCGGGCATGACGCTAAAGCTAAGCCCATGGGCCTGACCGGGGCCGTGATAAGGGTCCTGACCAAGTATGACGACGCGGGTGCCATCCAGCGGGGTCAGCTCCAGTGCACGGAAGATATGGTCGGATTGAGGGAAGATCGTTTTGCCCTCGCTTTTTCTCAGGGCAAGAAAATCCGCGAGCTGCACCATATAGGGCCGCTCGAATTCGCCATCCAGGGCGGTGCGCCAGCTGCTGGCAATGCGATCATTCTCAAAACGGGTCATGGGTCATCAAATCCGGGCTGCAACGACGAAATGGTTCTCTCGGAAATCCGAGAAGAGACTTGCCCCCGTTTATAACGCTCAGAAACCAAATAGGGGATATGAATCGCCCCTGTGCGCCTCGATTGACCGGGGCTGCATGTACGCTGTGATCAGGAACTGGATGGTCTTTCGCCGATAACTCAGAGGTCGGGGTGACATCCATTCTCTCGGATCAGACCCGCTCAGGCAGATCCCGTTCTGCCCTGTTTGCGACAGGTTATGAGCACGTCAGTGGCCCTCTTGATGCCCATGACGCTGCTCTGAGCCGGGCAGTGCTGCGTGGCCTTAGGGCCACGGGCTTGCCTGCGGCCGGGGGCGTGCCTCCTCCCCGGAGCCATCCCTCGCCAGGGTCCGCGACGTGCCACACGCGCGAAGGCCGGGACAACGGCTGCCTCCCCCAACGCCGGCCAGGCGCCCGAGGGGCGGGTCGCGCCCTTGCCCTGATGGCAGGCGACCCGCCCCTCGAGCGGGGCCGGGCGTAAGGGGCAGCGCAACGTCCGTTGCCCCGGCCAGACGCGTGTGGCCCTGCGGCCGTGGCGACGGCGGCTCCGGGAGTGATGAAGCACACCGCCGCGTCTCTGCCTCCGGCGCTGGATCAAGCCGCGGGGCCGCCACAGGCGGCCCCAGAGCCCTTGTCAGGTATGGCCGTGCCGCTCCGGCCCTTGGCCGGGCACGGCCGAGAGGGGCTCAGGCTCACCAGGACTGATGAAAAACTGTCAAGTAAACAACGTCATACAAAGTAATTAGGCGAGATGGTATAAATAAAGGGTCAAGGCAAAAGGCCAAAGACACCCTCCAACTCAAAGAAAGGACCATGACAATGACCACGCTCAAGACCCAGGATCGCCGGCCCAACCTGTTCTATCGGGCCTCCGATATACGGCTGATCGGTTCGTATTTCTCGATGCTGGTCGAGTTTGACTATCTCGAGCTGGTCTATGACCGGCAGAGCCGCAATGACAACGAGATCTGGACCGTGCTGGTGCCCTCGCCGCGCTCGGGCGTGCTCTTCCCCATCGGCACGGCCACCTACATGCCCGGCGAGGCCGATGGCGAGGGCCCCTATTTTCTCGGGCGCCTGGAGGACCCGAGCGGCGTCATTCCCTTCAAGATCGCCCTGCAGGATCCAGGCGAGGCCAACGGGGTCTGGGTGATCCGCTACAACCCGCCGCTGGGGGCAGGCAACGGCCAGCCGCAGGGCAGCGGCCTGCAGCGCCGCACCGGCCTGCGCCCCACGGGCCTCGGGCCGAGCACGGCCGGCCGTGCGCCTGGCAGGGCCGGCCTGAACGGCGCGGGCGCAGCCCAGGGCGCAGAGCGCGCTGAGTAAGACGGGCGGGGAGCAGGAGGCCCGTCGCGCCTGCTCCCCCACCTGCCATCCTCCTGCTCTTGTCAAGGACTGCTCTGATGACTGCCGACAGACCAGAACGCGCCGCAGCCGGGCCGGAGGAACACGGCTTTGCCGCGCAGTTTGCAACGCTTACCGATGTCTTCCGGCTCGGGCCCCTGGACGAGGCCAGCACCTTGCCGATGCCCGAGCCGGACGCGGCCGCCCGCGCGATCGATCTGATCTTTGAGACTCTCTTTGACCTGTTGCGCGGCACCCGGATGGAGCCGGCCGCGCCGCAGCTGACAACCGGGCTGGTGCTGGCCCTGGTCACGACGGCCGAGCGGAGCCGGCGGGACTGGCAGGATGCCGCCGACCGTTTGCGCGACCTGCAG
>NZ_DATBUP010000168.1:0-4025 GCF_036515995.1 Pedomonas sp.
CCAAGCTGCGCGGCTCGTCCTCGAGCGATGCGCTCTACGCCCTGCTGGCATCGCACGGCCAGCAAAAGGCGGCCTGACGCGCTTCCTGACTGACTTACACACCAGAAGGGCCCGGCTCACCGCCGGGCCTTTTTGTTATTATATTATTTTCATTGATAATTTTTATTCGCAGGAGGGTCTTAACCCTCCTGCATCTCCCCTTCGTTCGTCGGGCCGCGCCTGTCGTCAGCCGCCGCGCCTACTGAATCGGGACAAAAGAAAAGGCCGCGCCCTTCATGAAGGACACGGCCCTTTCAAAACGAACAGGGGGTCGCAGGGGGATTATAGATCCCCCTGCATTCCTTCCCTTACAACTTCCCTCAATCCACCTTGTGGTAGATCGCCGAGCCCATCTCGCGGAACTCGCGGGACTTCTCGGCCATGCCTGCCAGCGGGTCCACCCCGGTATCGACACCGGCCTCCACACCGGCCACGTCGTTCTGGGCGCGGGCGGCGTCGCGGATGTCCTGGCTGATCTTCATCGAGCAGAACTTGGGTCCGCACATGGAGCAGAAGTGGGCGACCTTGTGCGCTTCCTTCGGCAGGGTTTCGTCGTGGTATTCGCGGGCCGTGTCCGGATCGAGCGAGAGGTTGAACTGGTCCTCCCAGCGGAACTCGAAGCGGGCGCGGCTGAGCGCATCGTCGCGCATCTTGGCGGCCGGGTGACCCTTGGCGAGGTCTGCCGCGTGCGCCGCGATCTTGTAGGCGATCACGCCGTCCTTCACGTCGTTGCGGTCAGGCAGCCCCAGGTGCTCCTTGGGCGTGACGTAGCAGAGCATGGCGGTGCCGAACCAGCCGATCATCGCCGCGCCGATGGCGGAGGTGATATGGTCATAGCCCGGCGCGATGTCGGTGGTGAGCGGCCCAAGCGTGTAGAAGGGCGCTTCCGCGCAGACTTCCAGCTGCTTGTCCATGTTCTCCTTGATCTTGTGCATGGGCACGTGGCCCGGGCCTTCGATCATGACCTGGCAGTCTTTCTTCCAGGCGACGTGGGTCAGTTCGCCCAGCGTTTCCAGTTCGCCGAACTGGGCGGCGTCGTTGGCGTCCGCAATCGAGCCGGGGCGCAGGCCGTCACCTAGCGAGAAGGAGACGTCATAGGCGCGCAGGATGTCGCAGATCTCGTCGAACGCCTCGTAGAGGAAGTTCTCCTTGTGGTGCGCCAGACACCACTTGGCCATGATGGAGCCGCCGCGGCTGACGATGCCGGTGGTGCGGTTGGCGGTCAGCGGCACGTAGGCGAGGCGCACGCCCGCGTGGATGGTGAAGTAGTCCACGCCCTGCTCGCATTGCTCGATGAGCGTGTCGCGGAAAACCTCCCAGTTCAGCTCCTCGGCGATGCCGCCCACCTTCTCCAGCGCCTGGTAGATGGGCACCGTGCCGATGGGGACCGGCGAGTTGCGGATGATCCAGTCACGGATGTTGTGGATGTTGCGGCCGGTGGACAGGTCCATGACGTTGTCCGCGCCCCAGCGGATGGCCCACACCAGCTTGTCCACCTCTTCCGCCACGGACGAGGTAATGGCCGAGTTGCCGATGTTGGCGTTGATCTTCACCAGGAAGTTGCGGCCGATGATCATCGGCTCGGCTTCGGGGTGGTTGATGTTGGCCGGGATGATGGCGCGGCCGCGGGCGATCTCGTCACGCACGAACTCGGGCGTGATGAAGTCAGGGATCTGCGCGCCCATGGGGTTGCCGTCGCGCACCAGCTGTTCCTTTGCCGCCTTGCGGCCGAGGTTCTCGCGGATGGCGATGAAATCCATCTCCGGCGTGATGATGCCCGCGCGGGCGTAGGCGAGCTGGGTGACGGCCTTGCCCGCCTTGGCGCGCAGCGGCTGATGGCGCACCGGGAATTCCGGCACCAGGTATTCGCCCTCGGCAAAGCCGTTGTCTTCCGGCTTCACGTGGCGGCCGGCGTATGCTTCCACGTCACCGCGCGCTTCGATCCACGGCGTGCGGATGCGCGGCAGGCCCTTTGTGATGTCGATCTCGGCGTTCGGATCGGTGTAGGGGCCGGAGGTGTCATAGACGATGACCGGCGGCTCGTTGGCGGACGGGGCGAGCGCGATCTCGCGCATCGGCACCCGCATGGCGGCGCAGCTGTCGCCAACGGCGTAGATCTTGCGCGAACCGGCGATCGGGCCGGTCGTGACGTTCAATTCTCTGGGGGATATTGGCTTGTTCAAGTGGACCTCCACGGCATGATTGCCCAAGAGATCCGGCCCCGTGCATAGGGTTTTGAGGACGGGTACTAAAACACCTCCCGTTTGCTCCATCCCTCCGCCGGTATGATCCGGATCAGGTTCGAAGGGTTCCCACGCCCGGCAGGTTCTGTTTGACCCTGTCCAGCCAGTGGTATCTCAGCCTCCTGACGAGGCTCCCCTTGGATGGCGGTCATTATCAGTGCCCTCAGAGGGACTGTCAACATGGGCTGGGGTCTAGTAGCTTTTGGCAACAATCTGGGCTATTCTGCGCGCGTTCGTGGGGCATTACGGTCAATTTGTATGGACGACTTTTCCAATCCGCCGAGCGTCGAGGAGCAGCGCCGCTTTCGCCGCCGCCCCGTGCTCTGGAAGGGCCATGTGGATCTCTCCACGCACCGGCTGGAATGCCGGGTTCTGAACATCACCCCCGGCGGGCTGCTGGCGGAACTGGAGCTGCCGCTCGCTGCGGGCGTGCAGGTTCGGGTGCTGCTGCCCAATGTCCGGCCGCTTTCCGCCGAGATCAAATGGTATGCGGACGGGCTGCACGGCCTGTCCTTCAGCGAGCCGCCCGCGCAGATCAGGGCCGCCTTTGGCAACAAGGCCGACGCTCTGGGCTTCAACATCGCCCCGGATCCAGTCCAATGATGCTGCCGCGTCTGGCCACGCGCGTGTGGGTTTCGGCCCTTGTCAGGCGTTGCAATGTTCAGGGCGTGGCGGCGACCGTCATTCGCCACGGGTATGACGAGGCGGGCGCGGTGCTGCTGCTTGCCCGGCATCGCAGCGGCGAGTGCCAGCTTTTCGGCGCGACGCAGCAGGGTATCGGGCAACAGGATGGGGGCCAGCGCGCCTGGCTGGCGCTGACCGGACGGGAGCCGGTGAGCGAGGCGGACGCCGAGGCGATCATTGAAAAGCAGCGGCGCTTCGACCCGGACCTATGGGTGGTGGAGCTGGAAACCGACACGCCACAGGATTTTCTTGATGAAGTTGTTTTATCTCAGTGAGTGATGGGCCAAACTGTTAATCCTTCCAAACTGACTTAATTTCCTGTTGAGTGCTGGCGTTTCCTTAGATCGGCGAATGTTGCGATGTCCGAAACCACACTGATGAGCTATGTCAGCCCCGAGCTGATCCAAAGCTATCAGGTATGGACGGCCGATGCGGTCGCCCGGATGCGCGCCCTAACGGCAGAATGGCGGGCGAAACATCGCCCCGGCGATGATGCACGGCAGCACATTTACGAGATTGCCCACAATGTGAAGGGCATGGGCTCAAGCTTCGGTCACCCGCTGATGACCGACGCGGGGCGCTCGCTATCCGCCTACCTGCGCCTGAAGCCCGGCGCGGCGGATGAACTGCGGGTCATCGAAGCGCACATCGATGCCCTGGAGCGCATTCTCGCGCTGGGTCCGGGCAGCCATGACGGCATGTACGAACAGCTTGTCGCGCCTTTGCACCTGCTGACGGGCCTTGCGCCGATGGACAGCTGACAGGCACTTTTGTTCCCGCTTTGATCTGATACAGTGCGGGAATGCCTGAGCGTTCCTCTCCCCCTGACCCTTCGCTGGATGCCCAAAGCCCGGACGTTGAGCCTCTTGAGGCGTGCCCGCTCAACGCCCGGGATGTGGCGCGGGGCGTCAGCCGCCTGCTCTATCGCATGGGATGCGCCGCCATTTGCGAGTTCCCGCTGGGCAACGGCCGCCGTGCGGACGTGGCGGGACTGTCCACCAAGGGCCGGCTGAGCCTGGTGGAGATCAAGGTCTCCCTCTCCGACCTGCGCGGCGATGC
>NZ_DATBUP010000169.1:0-2418 GCF_036515995.1 Pedomonas sp.
GGCTGAAGGAGGTGCGGCCATGATCAAGACGTGGCAACGCAAGTCCGCGGCGCATGCCCTGTTTGGTGGCGGCCCGAAGAAGAACAAGTACGGCGCGGTGAAAACCCCGTGCGGCGCTGGTCACATGCACGACAGCAAGAAGGAGGCGGGGCGTTGTGACGAACTGCGTCTGCTCGAGCGCGCCGGCCAGATCCAGCGCCTGGAGCAGCAACCCGAATTCCCGATTGAGATCAACGGAATCCGGGTCTGCGTCTACAGGGCGGACTTCTCATACTTCGAGAAAAACGAGCGTGTGATCGAGGATGCCAAGAGCGACCCCACGCGCGAAAACCAGGTCTACCGCCTCAAGAAGAAACTCGTTGAGGCCGCCTATCCTGGCGTCCGGATCAGGGAGGTCTGACATGACGGATCCTCTGCTGATCAAACTGGTCCAGGCGCTGGCCGCGTTCGCCGAGGCTGGCGAGGTGTGCCCGCTCAATGCGGACCTGGCGCTGCAGCTCGGCGTCAGGGAGTACAAGCTGACGAAGCTTTTCACGGCGGCCGCAAAGGAAGGGTGGATCATCATCCACGGCACCAGCGACACTCGCCAGATCGAGATTGTGGCGACGGGGAAGCGCACAGCCAAACGCAAGCGCTCGATCTGGGCAAAGTCTCCGACGGCACCGAAGGTCGAGCAGCCGTCCGGCGACGTGAAAGCCGCGCGGGTGTGGCTGCAGAGCCGGGGCTACCCGGTCTATCGCGCCGCTGTCGCCGGCATCACCAAGGACCCTGAGCCATGGGTGATTGGCTCCCATGATCGCCTTTACTCCGACACGCAGCTGGTGAACTTCGCCCGCTCGCGTGGCTGGAAGGCACACGAGGGGAGGGCTGCGGCATGAAGCGCCCATCCTTCCAGTTCTACCCCGCCGACTGGAACACTAATTCCAACCTGCTGCGCTGCTCCTGGGCGGCTCAAGGCGCGTGGGTGCGGGTGCTCTGCCTGCTTCACGACAGCGACGAATACGGGCTGCTGCGCTGGACGCTGAAAGAGATGGCACAGGCCATCGGCGCACCAGTGAAGCTGCTCACCGAACTGGCACAGAAAGGTGTGCTCAAGGGCGCGGATAAGGGGACGATTGAGCCCTACATTTACGTGCCCCGCAGCGGCCGGAAGAGCGGCGATCCCGTCACCCTTGTACCCACCCAAGCTGGTCCGCTTTGGTACTCAAGCCGCATGGTTCGCGACGAGTATGTACGCCAAGCGCGCGGCTATGGTGCAGGCTTGGGTGATGGAAATCATGACGCCCCAAAGCCTTCACCAAAGGGGGGCTTAGGTGCGCGCAATGGTGATGACATTGGTCCCCGTACGCCCGCGCAGTCATCTTCATCTTCTCCTACGGTTACAGAATCAGCTTGCGCTGCTTCTGTAACCTCCGCGCGCCCGCAGCAGCGGCAGCAGCCGCCGCCTCAGAAAATCCCGATCCCGAAGGACTGGCAGCCGTCAGCGGCTGACATGGCGTTCGTTGAGCAAAACACCCTGGCCGCGCCGTGGAGCGGCGAAAAACTCCGGAGAACCGTCGATGAGTTCCGAGATCACTACCTCCGCACCGGACACTGCAGTGCCGATTGGTCGGCTGATTGGCGGCTCTGGGTTCGCAGGCAACCGCGCTTCGAGCAGCATGACACCGGCCCGGACGAGCACGGGTTCCGCGATCCAATCCTACGTGCCTGTGCGGCCGACATGGGAGCCTGACGGATACCTGGAAGGGGATAGCTACGTCGGCTTGCCATACGTGCCGGAGGCCTCTGTGCCCGACGCTCGCCGCGCCGTCTCGCTGGCCATCAAGCACGCCGAGACCGGGCTCACGCCGGTAGGCGAATTGCCCGACGCCAAGGAAGTCCTGGCGCGCCTCATCGGCACAGTGCGGGCAAGCAAGAACGCCGCCCGGATGACCGAGGAAGAGGGCAAGATCCGGATGGCGGTGATGCGCCAGGAGCTCGCTGATATCCCGCTCGACATTTTGCGGGACGCCATGATGCAGGTGCGCCTCTCCGGCGACGAGCGCGATGACTGGTTCCCCACCGGCGGCCGTATCCGCGCCGCAGCTGCTCCCGAACTGGCCAAGCGCAAGCTGCGCATGATGCGCTTGCAGGAGTGGCAACGCGACCTTGAGCGCCGGGCAAAGGCTCAGGAAGAGGCGAACAAGCCTCTGACCGATGAAGAGCGCGCCGAGCTCGAGATGCTCAAGCAGCGCCGCAGCAACGCGGGCTACGTGCCCGATCCGAGCAGTCCGCCGCCGGGCATCGATCAGGCCACTTGGGCCGAGATGCTGGCCAAGGCCAAGAGATGACCCCGTTAGCAAAAGTTAACAACAGGAAGGGAAGACGATGAGTAACGAACAGGCAGTTGAAAACCCGGTTGAGGCGACGGAGGGCCTG
>NZ_DATBUP010000170.1:0-13051 GCF_036515995.1 Pedomonas sp.
TCCAGCTGCCACAGCTTCAGCACCCGTTCCGCCTTTGCGGGGTCCAACTCGTCATACAGCTTGAGAATGGTGGTCAACACCTCAGGCTTCTGCATGGCGACAGGATTGTTCACCTGCCCCAGCAGCAGCACGATGTGGGCCATGACGTCCCGCGTCATGCCGATGGCGCGCGCCAGAACGATGAAGCTTTCCAGATTTCGACCGGACACCACATGCCAGCCGACGCGATTGTCGATCTGGGCACGTTCGCAAACACCGGCCAGGAACAGGGCGACCCGCTGCTGACGCAGTACCTGCAACAGGAAGGAATCCGTCAGCTCGCCCAGTTCCTGAAGGCGGCGGGCCAGCTTGTGGGCGCGCGCCTGAAGGCTCTGGCCGTCGTCCGTTTCCACCACTGCCTGCTGGGTTGCACGCTGGAGCGCTGCGTCCAGAACCTCGGGGCTGACATCGAAATCTGTGAGAATGCGACGGCGCAATGCGGCGGACACCCACCAGTACATGCGGTGCGCCAGTTCGGCCGGCAGATCGGACCGCGCCAGCAGCGGCTCTTGAAACCGGTCGAGACGGCGGCTTTCAGCCACCAGATACTCCATGGCGCGGCGTGACAGCGTCGCGTCTTCATTGCGGATCAGCGCCTCGACCACATCGGGCGAGCCATGCTTGATCAGTGCCTCGGTGACCGGTTCGCTCAGCTGGCCGCGCATGGCAATGGCAAGCCGGTGCTGATCAGTGCGTTTCTTGACGATCTCGATCAGGTCTGCATCCTGCAGAACCTTGCTGCTCTCCAGCAGCGGACGGGCGACCTCGATTTCATCGTTGGCCAGCATCCGCTCCAGTTCGGGCAGATCGACTTCCGAGCGTAGAAGCATCTCGGCCAGATTGCGCCGCACGTCCATCTCGATGGTCTTGACCAGCTTGGTCAGAACATCAGCCATCAGCGCGCGCTGCTGCTCGGTCAGCCGGTAACGGTCAGGCAGGAAGAAATCGACAATAGCATGGACGAGCTCCTTGCGCGCCTCGCTTGAGCGATCCGCGGCAAGTGCTAGCAGCTTGTCGATATCGGTATGATTCATGCTGGACCGGCTAACTTTCAACTCCACCCTGCAAAAGGTTAAGGATCGGGAATTAATAAGCCATTACCAGACGACAATAAAATCCACTTTAGGTTGTTGGCAAGCCGCAAGCGAGCGGCAGGCACGCGAAAACGCAGTGCCCGTCGCTCAAAGGATCTCTGGCTGATAGATTTTGCTGATCAACCGTTCTGGTTCGAGAGAACGCTCAGGTCGTAAGGCGTGTCGCGATAGAGGCAGGTGATCCAGTTCCAGAACAGCATGTGCGCGAAGGGCTTCCACTGGTTGACCGGCTCGCGCTGCGGGTCGTTATCAGGGAAGTAGCCGTGCGGCACCGATGTTGCCGGATCGGCCGCCAGATCTCGAAGATACTCACCTTTCAGCGTGTCCGTGTCATATTCCAGATGGTTAAACATGAACAGGTCGCCGTTGCCCTCGTCCATCACTAGGCAGGCACCGCTAACGGGCGAATCCGCCAGAATCCGCAAGGTTTCGTGGCCCTGCAGGTCTTCATGACGCACCCCGCTCCAGCGGGAAACCGGGGCCGGGAAGACTTCGGGGAAGCCGCGCAGCAATGGAAGCTCCGGCGCGCGCACCGTCTGCGGGAACACGCCCGAGAGCTTGCAGCTGAAGTGCTCCTTGTCCACGCCGTAGGCGGCATACAGTGCCGCCAGCGCACCCCAGCAGATACTGAAGCGGCGGAAGACGTTGGTGCGGGACCACTCGAAAATGTCCATGAACTCGGGCCAGTAGGCCACGTCGTTGTAAGCCATGGTCTCGACGGGCGCGCCGGTGATGATCATGGCGTCATACCGCTCCGAGCGCACTTCATCGAGCGTGCGGTAGAACGCCTGAAGATGCTCGATCGGAGTGTTGCGCGGCGTGTAGCTCGCCGTCGTCAGCAGCGAAAGCTCCACCTGTAGCGGCGTATGGCTCAGCAGCCGGGCAATCTGTACCTCGGTTGCGATCTTGGTCGGCATCAGGTTGAGCAATAGGATCCGCAAAGGACGGATGTCCTGGCGGAGGGCGACACCTTCCGGAATCAGTTCCACGCCTTCGCTGCGCAGAACGGCTTCCGCAGGGGAACCATCAGGAATCTTGATCGGCATGGCACGGACCAATGTTACGAACGCGAGACGTACTGGATTAGCACACAGTACCGTTAGGCGAGCCGGGCGGGAATCACAACCCTTGGCAGCGTCGTATATGTCGCGCAGCCGTGCGTTCCCGTCGGTTCAGCGGGAAGCTTGCCCCCCCTTCCTGCCTTCAGACTCATCAGATGTACTTGGACAGGTTGAGCTGGCTGATCAGGCTGACCGCGCGGTAGGACACCTCAAGCGCGGCCTGATCCGCATTAAAGCGCGTGATCGCCTCTGCCATATCCACGTCCTCGATGTCCGCAACGAAGGTTTCATAATAGACGGACTGCTGCTTCAACTGCTCCGTCACGTCCTTCATCTGGCTCTGGCGCAAGCCGTTGGCCGTCTGGATGGTGCGCATTCCCTGTGTGGCAGCATCGATATCCGCCAGCCTGGCCTCAAGGAAGGTGACCTGCGCGGGGGTCAGGTCCCCGTTGATCGGGCCCGTCATCGGATCGTCATGAAACTCCTTCAGCGCCTTGATGACCTCCATCACCGGCGTGGCCACCTCGTCCGCCAGCACGCCGTACTGCATGGTAAAGGTATCAGTCACACGCACTGACGACTTGGTCTGATCGTTCACAAAGGCGTCGCTTGCGCTTGCCAGGCCGGCCAAGTCATCGAGTGATGTTGCCGTAAAGGGCTTCTCGGTCGTTTGGCCGCCGCCGAACAGGTAACTGTTGCCGATCTTGGTGTTCAGTGCCGAGGCGATCATCTGGAAGTTCGATTCCAGAATCTCACCAAACCCCTGCCCGTTGTCCATCGCCAGCGCTTCGAGGATCGACTGCTTCAGCGCTTCCGTCGCTTCCAGCATGGAACCGGTCTTCAGATCGATGAGAGACAAAGTTTGGCTGATTTCGTTGGCGGTATCCTTATAGGCTTCCGTGCGGGACATGGCAGCGCGGGCCGTCACAACCGTTGATGCCTGTGGGGCTATGCCCTTGTAATCGTCAGCCTTCTTGCCCGTATTGATCTGCTGCTGGGTCTTGTAGAGGTCCGCCTGATTGCGGAGCATGCCCTGCAACAGGCTCTGATTGTGCGAGTAACTTGCAACCCGGGTCATCTGCGCCTCCGAGCCTTACTGAGCAACCGACAGCAGCGTGTCGTACATTTCCTTGGCCGTCGTCATCAGCCGCGCCGCAGCATTGTAGCTGTTCTGGAACACGATCATATTGCTGAGCTCCTCATCCAGATTGACGCCCGAGTGATCGTCGCGCCGCTGGGAAACCGTGGTGAGCAGGGTCACTGCATCCGCAACACCCGCATCGGTGCGCTGGGCCTTCATGGCGGCGTCGCCTACCACAAGCCCCATGTATTCGGACAAGGTTGCCGACACGGCTGAGAGGTCGCCCGCCTTGCCAAACGAGAACTTGCCCGTGCTGATGTCAAACAGCGCGTTCGCGCCGCGCTGGTCGCCAACGCCAAGAGCAACGCCGCCTGCCACGGCCGCAGTGTCATACTTCGCCAGCGCCAGATTGAACGGATTGCTGGCAATGTCTGAGCGAACCGAAAGACCGCCGGCAATCTTGGCCTGTGCACTGCGATCCAGTCCGAAGAAGCTGTTGAAATTGACGCCCGTGCCGCCCCGGTTGGTGCTATCGGACACCACATGGATCTGGGCGTTCGAGTAGCCGGGCTTGGGCGTTGAAACCAGCTGACCCTGCGTATCAAGCGAGAAGGTCATGTAGTTCCCGAGCCCGGCGGGGCTGTTCAGGTCGGCCAGGATGTCATTGAACGAGCCGCCTGCCATCGTCAGCGTGTAGCTGGTGATGATCCGGTTCGAGGAATCCCGGATCTCCATGTGCACGCTGCCGCCTGCTGCAAACCCATGGTTGTCGGTGCCCGCAACCCCGGTAGCAAAGTGGGTGTTGTAGCGGGAAGCGATCAGATCGTTGAGGCCGAAGAAATGAGAGAACCCCTTCCCGGCCCGGTCTGACGCGTTGGCTGGGTCATCCGCCACCGCAATCCCGTTGCCCGCACCGGACGCCGTGATCTTCAGTTGCCCGTTAACGAAGCTGGCGCTGCCCGCACTCCCAAGCCCGGCGTTGATCTGCGCCACCACATCGTTGATGGATCCGCCTGGCAGAGCATCGAAATCGACAGTGGTCGAAGCCACCACTCGGCCAGCCTGATCAACAACTGCAAAGGTTGAAGCGCCGGTAAAGCCATGCCGGTCAGTGCCCAGCAGACCGGTCTGCCTGCCACTCAGGGTCGCGGGTGCCGGAACTGCTGAATTGGCGTTATGCACGGCATTGAGTTCCTCCGTGAACGCTCTTGCCAGTTCGCCAAGGCTGGAGGCAACGGCAGGCAATTCCTTGTCCCGCATATCGAGCAGGCCCTTCAGCCTGCCGCCAGCCAGATCACCGTCCAGTACCTTGCCCGTATCGGTCTTCACGCCGGAGCCAACGTGAACTGCCATGATGCGGATCTGAGAGAAATTCGTCTCCGGCACGACCGTGCCGGGGGACGGATAATCGAGTTGATACAAGGAATGGTCCAGCAGCGTGGTGCCGGATGATGTTGCGACGTGGATTGCGCCGTTGCCCGCATCAATGGTGCGGATATCCATCAGCTGGGACAACTGCTCCAGCGCCTGGGACCGCTGTTCCTCGAGCGCACTGGTGTTGCCGTTGGTGACCTTCAGCGCGACGATACGCGGGTTCAGCTCGTGGATCCGTGCCAGCAGGTCATTGACTGAATCCACCGTCTCCATGGCCTGATTGCTGGCATCCGCGCGCAGGGCCTGAATCTGCTCGGCCAGTGCTTCGACCTCCTCCGCAAAGCGGTCGAGACTGTCCACCGCACCCTGACGCCGTACGGCATCACCAGCATTGGCCGTCAGCGTGGAGATGGAGGTGAAGATCTTGTTGAGCGAGGCACCGAGCCCCGACTTGGAATCTGAAGCACCGATGAAGCCCTGCAGCCGGTCATGGAACTGCTGCATGATGGAATAGCGACCGGCGTCCGCCCCGGCGCTGTACACCGCTTTTTCCAGAAACTGGTCGGTCACGCGGCGGATCTGACCGATCTTCACGCCCGCTACATTGCCGCCGTAAGCCTGCGCCTCGAACATCACCTGTTCGCGGCTGTAGCCGGAGGTGTTTACGTTGGCGATGTTGTTGGACACCGAGCGCAACGCTGTTTGCGACGCGGAGATGCCCGTGTAGGCCGTCTGAAGGATGTTGCTCAACGTCATGCGCCAGCTCCCCTATCAGCCTTGCCGACCGGCAAAGTTTGCCGGGCGCAGATGACCTGAACGGAGAAAGCCACAGGGCTTGCCCGGTGCCGCTGATCCGCGGTTCTCCTGTATTCTGGCCATTTCGCTCAGCTCTCTCTTCACGTTCATGCAGGAAGATAAGCAAAAGCGATGCCAAACTCGGCAGAGGACTAAAAACGACTGAAGCGGCAATCTGCTGACCGCAGACGCCGCTCCACTGTACGCATGTGTATTTTGGCAATCTCAGGGCCTGCTGCCCTGCCCGGACGCTTGTTTAGAAACGAGTGCGTAGCCCCAGTTCAAGCTGACCCTTCAGAGGCGAGCGGCCCGGCGTGTTCGGTTCATCGGTCTGCAGGCGGCCTTCAACGCGAAGGTCACCCCAGCGGGTCGGCCATTCAACACCTGCCTCGCCGATCCACATGTCTTCGTTGTTCTGGCTGATGTGGTAGCGCACGGTATCGGTGACGTTGATATCAGCCTTGCGCACCGCGCCGTAGAAGCGGCGGTTCTTCTTATCGGTCAGTGATGCCGTCACTGAGAACAGACGACTGTCGCCATCCAGACTCATGCCGATAGGGCGGTCACGATAGGTGTACCCGTCGCGGTAGATAAAGTGATTGTAAGTCGAGCCCGGCACGCGATCTCGCGTTTCCCAAGCCGGCTTCTCGGCGAGATAGAAAGCATAAGTGTCTGTGTATTCAACGCCTAGCTTCCAGATCGACCCGCCCGATGTGCCGCCCGACAAGGTGCCGCCGGCGGTGTAGGAAAGCTGCTCGAACAGGATGCCGTCACCATCCTCACCGATCACCTCGCCGTAAGCCGAGGCCGCCAGCGAGCCAATCCGGCCACTGATCCGCATATCGATCCCGGCAATCTGGTTACCCGGTTCATCCAGCGTGCCGGTGTTGTCCTTGGTGCCGAAGGCGAAAATGGCGTCTCGCCAGATACCGAAGCCGCAAGGACGATCCTTGCCGCACAGCTGCATGGTACGGCTGAGGCCGATCTCCACCGCCTGCGCCGGCTTGAACGAGAAACGCATGCCCATGAGCAGAGGATTCTCGTAATCGCCACGGTCCTTCTCAAGGCGACCAAGGAAAGCATCGAACCGCCAGGGGCCCAGCCACTTCAGAACCGGCAGATTAAAGGCATCCGGCGACAGACGCTTGAGGCCGATCTTGGGGAACGGGCGGCTGCTATTGGACATCAGCAGCGCGCTCTCCTGCCCCGGCCCCCACCAGGTGTCGACATACCCCACATAACCGGCCCAATTGCCAAAACGCCGGGCAATATATGTGTCTTCAAAGTGGTAGTTCTTGCCGTGCTGCTCCGAACGCCAGCCAACACCATAGCTGATGGTAGTTCCGCCCAGTTCGTGCACCACCTTTACAGTGGCATCCACATCTTCGCGGGCGGTATCCCCGAAGTCACGCACCAAAGACGGATCGTTGGTGCCATTCAGTTCAAAACTGTACACTGACCGCTGCTGCGAGACGTTCAGCTGGATGCGCAGCCGCTCGACGGCTGCCGCCACATGGGGAGGCTGGGTGGCAACATCGATATTCGCGACGGCATCGTTAATCTGGGTGAGCGGCAGCGGCCAGCTTGCAATCGGCCCGCCCAGCAAACCGTAATCTGCCAGCAGCTCAACGTCCTGCCGCAGCCGTACATCGCCTGCATCCGCCCACGGAGCCGCAAGAGCAGGAGCGCTTGCCAGCGAAAACGCCAGAGCCGTCAACACACCACGCATGGAACTCTCCCCCTGTTCTTCGGAAGCTCTGCAACCGGCTAAGATACGAAGCTGGCTAAATAAACAAAAAATGCGCCCTGTCTATGCGCCCGTTCCAGCAGAATTGCCTGAGCGCGGTCTGCTTGCTCCCTCGTCTTCCACCGGCGCGCGACGCTGCACCATCTGCTTCAACCGCAGCACGAAGACCCCTAGGACGAAGCCATACGTCAAGGCGCTGTACCCCGCGACAGCCCAGAATCCAGCATACCAGACCCCGGCAATTCCGCAGATCAACAACAGCCACATGTTGGTCTGCGCGCCGCTCCCCAGCAAGCCGATCAGGCGCGGCACGCCTGGCGCGTCATCGAGGGAGGAATGGAAAAGGCGGTGGAAGTAATGGCGGTGCAGGTCTGCAGACAGGCGACACACCAGCAGCAATAGCGCGACGGCCACGGCCGCCATGCCTTCGGTTTTTACGAATGCACCGCACAGCCCCGCGTACCATCCTGCCTCAAGCAGGCGTGGCGCATGGTTGAGCAGCCAGCCCGGCGCAGCGGAATCGAGGCGAATCTGCTCGATCCGGTGAGACAGTTCGAAGGCGAAGCCCATGAGAATGGCGCAGGCCACGCCTGCCCAGAACCAGCCGAGAAAGAGCGTAACGATCGCAACAGTGCCGAAGCCTGCCCCCGCCCAGGCCACTGGTGCAGCGCTCAGACGCAGCTTGCCGCTGTGCAGCAGGGCAAGCCGGGCCAGCGGCCCGTAGATCCAGCGCGTCGGCGCATCGCCCCGGCTGGCGTCTGCCGTACCGGACAGGCTCTGGTCGGCCGCGGCCGCATCGGCCTGGCTGGAGACGGCATGCCACAGCAGCGGGACGTCCCGCCCCAGCATCGGCACGAAGCCACCGCAGCCGGCCGCATCCAGATAATGCGGCTCCAGGTCGACCATGGCGGAGCGCAGCACGGTCTGCTCAAAGTCCCAGTCACCCAGTCCCTTAGCGATCCGGCGAACCAGCTGCCCCGGCAGAATGCTGACCGCCCCGGAAAAGTACTGCGCCGTCAGCCGCACGGCACGCTCCGGCACCGCCGGGCCTGCGTTCCAGATGGTGATAACCGCTGGTTCCTCCTGGGCAGCCGCCCGGTTCACCAGCCGCTGATCGACGACAAACCCTTCCTCAATCAGGAGGACCCGGTCTTCAGACTCGATCTTGCTGCCCAACTGTTCGGCAACGCGCACCACATCCAGCGGATAGCGGCGGTGCAGCGCAGTCAGTTCCTCGACCAGTGCCGGAGACAGTTCTTCCGCCAACACCACCAGACGAGTAGCGCCAGCCTTCAGCGCCAGACGAAGATTGCGCTCGAGCAGACTGATCCCGCCCACCCGAAGCAAGGCCGAGGGATCGCCATTCCCATCAGCGGCGGCGTGGTTTGCACAGAACAGCCCGATCAGCGCCATGACGCTCCTCTTGTGGAGATGCCGGTCATCTCATGATTCCGGCCATCTCTACGGCCATTCTTCACGATGTGCCAGCAGGGAGCGCTGCGAGTGGCCTCGCTTCAGCGGTATTTCTCGATTACCTGCGCCAGACCGCGCTGAAGCGCCAGGCCGATTTCACTTCCGTCGCCTTTGATACGATCGCGGATGACTGCCCTCATGGCATCGATGTGCGCCTTGATGATCTCAACGTGGTTGTCCGTAATGTCTTGACGAATCGCGGAAAAACGGTTGAGCGAGGTGGCGAAAGCGGTCACCAGCGGGTAGCCGAACGTCCCGCCCTGCCCCTTGAGGTCATGCGCCAGCGCGGTAATCTGCTCGAACAAGGCTCGGCGATGCTCTGGGGTGTCGACACAGCGGCGGTGAAGCTCATAAAGCGCATCGATCTGATGATTCACCCAGTCTGGGTAATCTTCGGACATGTTCTCGAAGATGCGCTGGGCTGCCTCAAGCGCCACTTCGTCAATGAACAGCAATTGCTCAGGGGAGTGACCAATTCCCGCCGTTTTTTCCTTAAGGCGGTTGCGCAGACGATAGAAGCGAACCTTGACCGCTGGCTTGCTGGAAACATTCATCTCAGCCATGGATCACCTCCACCTCGGGGCTCTTGTCCGTCAGAACGCGACGTTCGGGTCCGTCAAACGGCATGGTCTGCCGCCGTCGGTCTGGACCGAAGTAATCCTTGGTATGCACGAACTGGCGATTCTTATTAATGAGTGCGTGTAACTTATCCGCCAGCGTGCGGATCGTGAACGGTTTGGTCAGAACTTCATGGGCCCCGAGATTGCGAGCTTCCTCGACACGAGCCCGATCGGAATAGGCCGTGATCATCATGAAGGGAATGAAACGATCCGGCGAATCCTTGTGACGACGCACCCACCGCAGGAGCATGGCACCATCCACCGGAGACATCATCCAGTCGGACAGGATGAGATCGATGCTCATGGCCCCAGCACGCACCGGGTCTTTCTGAACCAACTGAATGATCTCGATGGCGCGACCGCCGTGTTCGGCGACCAGCACCTGACCCACGCCCAGGACCTTGAGCGACTGAATCAGCAATGACCGGATAAACGGACTGTCCTCGACTACGAGAACGCTCAATCGTTGCAGGTCCAACGCCATATACTATGCCCGGCGCGGCGCGCCGCCCTCTCCTGTACCCATAACCTTGCCTCATCCAGCCGCTTTGTGCCGCGCTGATCCACCCCTTGGGTGAATAACAGCCTCGTGCATTACGTTAAGCCCAACGGTTTAATGTCCACACATATCCTGCCATGTAACGAACATTAAAGTCCATTTACTTGCTACACGCGACAATATTCCAGCCCGTCATGCTGCTCTCTCGTCCGGCTGGCTGAATGTTGGACAACGCACCGATACTCTGACAAATCACATGTCCGGCAATTGACGCTGCCGTGTAAATCGCTAACGCTACGTTAACCCGTTGGAGTGACCTGCTCGTGCAGAGATCCACGTTCAGATCGAGATTCGCCGGAAACCATTCCGAAACCGAAGCCGTTGTCCCACCGTCCGCCGAAGTCGAAGGTAGGGGAGAAGACATGTCAACGGACCCAGCGGCGGAAGCCACCCCCAGTGACACCGGCCCCTCCACGACTCTGACCGAAACAACGTTTTCATCTGAGGAAGCCACTTACGAAGCTCCGGCAGAGGAAGACAACAGCAAGTCGTCAACGCCGATCTGGGTTGCTGCGATCCTGTCGCTCGTCTGGCTCGCAGCCGTTGCCGCTGCGTTCTATGTTTTCGGGCAAACACGGGCGCAAGCGACACCTAGCCTTATTGAACTGGCGATCTTTGCGGCCGGCGCCGCGGCGCCGCTGTCGATCATCTGGCTGGTAGCGGGTCTGTTCATTCTGCGCGCCAAGGCGCCAGCCGCCCGGGTTCATCTTCAGGATGCCCTGCAGGCCGAGCGCCGACTGCGTCGTGCGTCTGACCGCCTTGCTGAGAACTTCACCGCGTTCGATGGTGCGCTGGCCGTTGCCGAGCACCGGGCTGACACCCTGTCTTCGGGCATCCAGCATCAGATCAACCAGTTGGTCTCTACTGTCGAGCGGTTAAGTCATCTTGCGGAGCAAACGGAAACCCGCCTGAACGCGACGACGGCCTCGCTTGGCACCTCCAGCGAGGCATTGGATACGGTTACATCCCGCATCACCAACTCAGTTGAACGGGCAAGCGAGCAGGTTGCAGGCATGCCCGCCATTCTCGACCCGCTGGCCGGGCGTATCGACGGGCTTGCAGAGAAATTGCAGAATACGGGCACCACCAGCCACGATCTGGCAGAATCCTTGTCACGCGCCATCAACCAGCTGGTGCTGCGCCAACGCGACTTGAACGCCAGCCTTGGCGTCACTGACAAGACCGCCGCAGACATTCTGGCCCGCATCGAGTCCGTGACGGCTTCTCTCGGTGCGCAGGCAACGACGCTTGATGAGCGCAGCCGGACCGTTACCGATCAGCTGGCCGCCAGCCGTGACCAGATCGCTGCCACCATGGACGAACTGACCAATCGCATGGCAGCGGTCAGCGACTCAACGCGAGTCATGGCTGAGCAGCAGGCAGAAGCGCTGGAAGCTACTCTGGAGACCCTCCGCGCACGCATCAGCAGCGCCGCAAGCGAGTCAATGAATGAACTGGCGCACCAGACCCAGCACGTCAGCACCAGCATTACGACTCTGCTCACTCAGTTCGCCACCCAGCGGCAGGCCGCCGCGCAAGAGGTCGCCCGGCTGCACGAGGCCTGGCAGGAAATCGAAACGCTGGTCTCCAATGGCATCTCTTCGCGGGAGCAAGGCGTTGCCCAGCTTCAGCAGCGTCTGCGTATCCTGGGCGACGAGGCGCGAGTTTTGCCGCAAGCCCTCACGGACGGCATGGCTGCGACCGATCAGATGCAGCACGCGCTGGTGGAAACACAGCGCGAGGCAGCCCGGCTCACCCAGTCTCTGGCCGCTACCATCGAGCAGGCTTCCGAAGCGCGTTCCACCGTGGCTGCGGCTGCTGAACAATCGAACAGCATGGCCGGAGGCATGCAGAATGTCTCCGACAGCGCGGCCCAGCTGTGCGCCACCCTCGCCACCGCTTCCGAGACGCTGGATCGCCAGCGCGAAGAACTGGATACTCTGCAGCAGAGCATGACGCAGGCGCTGGCCGAGATTACGCCGGCTCTCTCCGCTGCCCGCGAGGCGACACAGGCCTCCGCGATCCAGAGCTCGTCTCAGCTGGTAGATGCTCTGGGCCGCATCCGCGCCATGACCGCTCAAGCCAGCGAAGCCCTGAAAACGGCAGCCGACGATATCGTACAAACCGCGCAAGCCACCCTTCGCCGGATGAGCGTGGATTCGATTCGCGATCAACTGGTACAGCCGCTGCGTGAAACCATTACCGAGGTCGAAACGGCCAGCCAGCGCGGGGTGGAAGCCACCCGTGCAGCCGTTGGCCACCTGCACGGCGAGGTCAGTCGTCTGAATGAACTGGCGAGCAGCATCGAGCGTCGCGTGGCCGAGACCGACTCCTATCTTGGGCAGGTTGCGGAACAGGACCTCTCCCGTGCCGCCGCCCACCTGATCGAAAGCCTTAATTCAGCGGCCATCGACATCGCCAAGATGCTGGGCACCGACGTTCCGGATAATGACTGGCAGGCCTACCTGAAGGGCGATCGGAGCATCTTCGTTCGTCGCGCCGTCAAGCTGGCGGACCGGGGCGAACGCTCGCAGATCTCCCGCCTGTTCGACGGCGACAGCGAGTTCCGTGATCAGGTCCGCCGTTACATCCGCGACTTCGAACGGCTGATCGGCCGGACCATGGCTGAACGCGATGGTCAGGCACTCAGCGTGACGCTGCTATCGTCCGATCTGGGCAAACTCTATGTGATGCTGGCGCAGTCCATTAACCGTCTGAACGGTTGAGCCGCTTTCCAGCCAAAAGCCTATCACTTCAAAAGAAAAAAAGCCGGATATTCCTTAGGAATACCCGGCTTTTCTTTTTGATTATCGCGTGTTTCAGGCTTGCGTGCCCGTACCGGACTCAACAGCATTTCGACCGGCTATCTTGGCAATGAAGTAGTCCAGGTTCTCCGGATCCATGCCCTCCTCGAACTGGGTCAGCACCCGCTCGATCATCAGCTGGCGCAGGGTCTGACGGTCGCCATCCGTCATGAGTTCCAGTTCCTCGATCGCCTGCAGGGCGGTCCGTGCCACCGGCAGGGATTGGGGCGGCAGGCCACACCGCTTGAACAGGCGAGCCAGCCCCTGCCCGCCACGGTCATGAATCAGCTGGTGCGCGTTGGCGACCGGAATGTCCGCCAGACGAGCCATTGCCACTTCGAAGAATGAAACGTCGCCCATGCACAGCGCGCGCATGACGATGGTTGGCGTGAGGCGGCCATTAG
>NZ_DATBUP010000171.1:0-7593 GCF_036515995.1 Pedomonas sp.
CAGGCGCTGGAGCTCATGAAGGTAGTCAAGATTTTCCAGCTCCTGGTTCGGGCCTGCAAAACGGTGAAGCAGGCTCGCGGAGAAAACCATGGCCACATCAACTGCTGTCCATGCCATGGGACGGAATTCCAGCTCATCAAATTCCTTGGGCAGCAACTTGTCCGGTGTAGCCTCAACCTCTGATACCCAGCGCGTGAAGCCAGCCGCGTAGCCTTCGAGTGCCTGACTGTGCTCCGGTGGAAGCTCGTCCATCTGACGGCGGATGCTGACAGGATCCAGTTCCGTCCTGGACAACTCATCCGCCGGTATCAAGTCAGGCCCTAAGACCTCAGAGGCAGTGCCAGTCGCAGCGCGCCGCAGCATCTCCAGTTGGAACAGCCGGTCCTGTGCGGCGGCATAGCCATAGCCGAAGAACAGGCCATAGACCGTCTCGCTGTAGATGTGGGGGATGCCGTGGCCGTCACGCTTGATCTCGACGATGCCTGATGGCGTCTGCAGCGTCGGTCCCTTCTCGGCAACAACCTGCCGGGAAGGGGCCATCACAGACATCGTCAAGCAGAAGGTTGCGATTGCTTTGCGTATCATCTCCGCCTCCTTGCGTCAGTAACGCCAAGTGAGCGACACGCCATACATGCGCGGGTCACCATAAACGCCGATATCGCCCGGCCCGAGCAGGTAGATGTGTGAAATATACTTCTCGTTGAACAGGTTCTTGGCCCAGACCGCCATCTCCCAGTGGTCATCGGGGATCCAGGCCATCTGCGCATTGACAAGCGAGTAAGCCGGCTTCCTGGTCTCGAGCGAAAGCAAATCCTGTCCGACCGAGCTCGTATAGCTGTAGTCCGCGGACAGGCGCACACTGCCTTGCCCAACGGGCTGCAGCCACGTGGCATTCAAGTATGCCTTGTGACGGGGCGCTTCAGGCATCCTGCGGCCGTCCAGAGAGATCATGGTGCCACGATCGTCCATGAACAGGCTGTCTTTGTACTCGGCATCTAAATACGAATACGCGGCGCTCAGGGTCAGCGGTGTTACTGGCCGCCAAGTCCCCTCAAGTTCAAAGCCTTGGACGACAGCGTGATCAACGTTGACGGTTTGAAACCCACCAAAGGACGAATCCGGGTTATCGATCGGAGGGCCAAACCTCGAATTCTGGATGTCATCGTACCAGGTCTTAAATACGGCGGCATTCAAGTAGAGGGTCTGATCCAGCAGGTTGGCCTTGAGGCCCAGCTCGACGTTCCACGCCGTCTCGCGCGCAACGGGCGTGACTGCATCCTCAGCACGACCAGGCGCACCGCCAAAGCCACCGGATTTGAATCCCTTTGATGCGGATACATAGGCCGAGAACGTCTCGCCAAAGCGCCTTTCAAGCGCAACTTTGGGCGAGAAATCTGTCCAGCGGTGGTCCCCCGATGCCTCAAACGTCGTTTGGATGATACCAAACCCGCCGGCCCGGCCGACGGCCTCGATGTCCTTAGTTTCATGGGTCACGCGCGCACCGCCAATCAGGTGCCAGCCTGGCCGGAGCTCCCATGATACCTGCCCGAATGCGGCATAGCTGTTTGTGACATTGTCCTGGCGCGTTAGATCGACAAGATCGGCAAGGTCATCGGAGGGCCGCAGGAACCGATCGTCCATGCCAAGGACCATCTGGAAATTCTCTGTTCTGTCGGTGTGCTCCCGCAGGTAGAAGAGGCCGGCTACATAATCGATGCTGGCTCCCAGTTGACCAGCAAGGCGCAGCTCCTGCGAGAACTGGCGCGTCTTGTCGTCAAGGCTGTCAACAACGACAACCTGGGGCACGCCAACCGAATCCATCGCCCAGTCAGCATTATAGTGGCGATATCCGGTAATGGACGAGAGCACCCCTGCTCCAAGGTCACGGTTTACCCGCAGCGTCAGCCCATAGTTCCGACGTTTCGTATACCCGTCTGTCGGATTGGTCGAGTGCTTCCAGTCACCTCCAAGATCCGTAAACCAGTCAAGCACAGGGCCGGATCCATTGCGCACCGGTATGCGTCCCATGTCGGCCAGTGACTCACGCGCATAATCGCCTGTAAGAATGACGTCCCAGCCGTCGTGCTCGTAGCGCAGATGCATGCGTGCGGCCTGGCTGTTCTCATTGCGCAGCTTCTTGTCGTTGAGCAGATTGGTAATCCATCCATCCCGATCACGGCTGGAGAAGGAAACTTTGACGCTGAGCGGGCCCCTGATGGCGCCCGTTGCCATGCCGCCGATATCAACCCGGTCGTAATTCCCCAGCGATACGCGGACCTTCGCATCAGTCTCGCCGTCAGGCAGGGAACTGACCACGTTGATAGCACCGCCGATGGTATTGCGTCCGAACAACGTGCCCTGCGGGCCGCGCAGCACTTCTACCCGCTCGAGGTCAAACAGCTCGAAGACGGTCATGGAAAGTCGGCTGGCATAGACGTCGTCGACGTAAACCGCCACCGACCCATCCATGCCTGCGCCATCATCGTAGGTGACCGCCCCACGCATGCCGATATACGCCTGCGCCGACGAAAATGGCGAAATCGATGTTGATGGAATCTGACGGAACAGTTCGAGCTGTCGGTTGACGTCACGACGCTCAAGCTCCGTGCCGCTCACGACCGAAATGGCGATCGGGACATCCTGAAGCCTCTCTACACGACGCTGGGCCGTGACGATCACGTCTTCGAGTGGAATGCTCTCATCAGCATGTACTTGGCCGATTTGGCCAGCAGACATCACTGCAGCGCCCAGCAACGCTGTGCGCAAGGCTTGAATGGACATAGATGACTTCCTGCAGATATCGCCCCAAACGATAAGCTACGCCCCCCGCTACAACCGCAACACCATCGTACTGGGGCAATTAATGCAGAAAAATTTGTACTAATACTATACTATTAATTGAAAAACTGAAGATGAATAGTTTTCATCATGGCCAACCGATAATCATTACGCATTATAGATAATTTGTCCAAAGCGAAGAGTGTGCAGACGTCCGCTATTTGTGCACACTCAAAGCATGGCGAGAATGCAACGCCAAGGATCGGGGGGCATCCCCGGGAGGTGCAGAGTCCGGCCGGAATCCGAAGACTGGGCTAGCTACACACCAAACAGGGAAGCGATCAGTAGAGTTGATGGCCAAAGCCGATCAGCCGTTTCCGCCGCGGTGCCGGAGGCGTTACTGCGGGCACCAGGCATAGCGACACGATGGACCTACGTTTGACATAATATAGATTGCACGTTCGGCTGTGTGTAAGGGGGTGGATTCTACTTCCAAGTGCGACTTTTGGGCTATCTCAATGGCTTAGCGCACGAAGGAGCGATCCATGCCTCCCCATATTCGGCGGACCTATTCCCACATCAGTTTGGAAGAACGGCGTAAGATCGAACGATGGCTGGTCGCAAAGATCAGCATTGATGTCATGGCTGAGAAGCTCGGCCGACATCGCTCGACAGTGTTTCGCGAGCTCAGGCGCAACCGTTTTCATGATCCGGAGATGCCCTCCGTCAGAGGCTACTTCGGTGTCGCAGCCGACACCCTTGCAAAAAAGCAACGTCGATATGACCGGCGAAAGCTGGCACGTTTTCCCGGCCTACGGGAGGCAATTATCGAGCGGATCCGCCATGGTTGGTCGCCCGAGCAGATCGCAGGCCGCTTGAAAGTGGAATGGCACGGTAGCGCTGGCAGACAATTTCACTGGTATGCCTGTCCTGAGACGATCTACCGGTTTGCTCATTCCAAGGACGGCCAGGCCATTCAGCTGTGGCGGCACCTGCCCGAACGCCGCGCACGCCGGCGTCCAAGATATGCTCGGCGTCAACGGACCCGTTGTTTTCTTCCCGAGTTCAGCATTCTCAACCGTCCCGACGCTGTACGGCAGCGGCAAGAGTTTGGTCACTGGGAATGCGATCTTTTGCAGTTCAGAAAGCGATATGGGAACGCCAACCTGACATCGCTGGTTGAGCGGACGAGCCGTTTTACGGTATTCCTGCGGAACAATGATCGGCAATCCAGACCAATCATGGACAGCCTGATCCGCACCCTCGCCCCGTTGCCCCATGCTGCAGCGCGGCGATCAAGGTGAGACAGAGCGTCAATCAGGATGAGACTAGGCAGCAGCGGCGGAACGCAGGGAGGGCGTAGCCCGAACGAAGTTCCGCCGCTGCTGCCGCACCGTTTTTGCCTCTGGTGATCGTGGTTCGACCGATACGATCGGCTCCTCAAGGAGGGGAGCTGCCATCGTGCCTGGTCGTCACATAACCGATCATCAGATGAGGCTTTTCATGGCGTTACGACGAGATCACAGGATTGAGGCGGCTGCCGCCAAGGCGTCGATCAGCCGGGCAACCGCCTATCGCATAGCGAAGTCCCCACAACTTCCCTCTCAGGGGAAGACGCCGCGGGGCCGCCGGCGTCCAGATCCGCTTGGGGATATCTTCGAGGCCGAGGTGGTGCCGCTTTTGCAGGCTGCCCCTGGCATTCGCCCGGTTGCTGTCTTTGAGGAGATGTTGCGCCGTCATCCTGATCTTGGCGAAGGCGTTCGCCGGACGCTGGAACGGCGGATCCGCGCCTGGCGGGCTGTGAACGGCGCAGAGCAGGATGTTATCTTTCGTCAGGTTCATGAGCCTGGCCGCCTTGGCCTCTCCGATTTCACCAGCATGAACGGGCTTGAGGTCAGGATTGCCGGCCAGCCGCTCGATCATCTGCTGTACCACTTCCGACTGGCCTATTCCGGCTTTGAGCATGCCCATGTCGTGCTGGGCGGTGAGAGTTTCGTGGCTCTGGCCGAGGGGCTGCAGAACGCATTGTGGTTCCTGGGCGGTGCGCCGCTTTATCACCGCAGCGACAGCCTGTCGGCGGCATTCCGCAATCTTGATGCCGATGCCCGGGAAGACCTGACGCGGCGATACGCTGATCTTTGTAGCCATTACCAGATGACGCCGACCCGTAACAACAAAGGCTTAGCCCATGAGAACGGCGCGATCGAGAGCCCGCATGGCCACCTCAAGAAGGCAATCCACGATGCCCTGCTGCTGCGCGGTATCCGCGACTTTGACGACCTCGACGCCTATCGCGGCTTCATCGATGAGATTGTCAGCCGGCGCAATGCCCGCCATGGCAAGCGCATTGATGCCGAACGGGCCGTGCTGCAGCCGTTGCCGGGAATGCGCACCAGCGACTTCGAGGAGGTTGTGGTGCGGGTCTCGCGCTGTGGCGGCTTCACCTTGCGCAAAGTCTTCTACACCGTGCCGTCCCGGCTTATCGGCCACCGGTTGCGCGTGCGCCTTTACGATGACCGTCTTGATGTCTTTATCGGAGCGACACCTCTGATGACGCTGCCAAGAGGGCGTGCGCACGTCGGCGGCAAGCACGACCAGGTGGTGGATTATCGCCATGTCATCCATTCGTTGCGCAAGAAGCCCATGGCGCTGCTGCAGCTGGTCTACCGTGACAAGCTCTTTCCACGACAGGAATACCGCCGGGCGTTCGAGGCGCTTGTGGACCAGCTCTCCGAGAAGCAGGCCTGCAAGATCACGGTCGAGCTCCTCGCCCTGGCGCATGACCGCGGGTGCGAGCGGGAACTTGCAGAGCGCCTGGGCGCGCTCCTCGATGCAGGCCAGTTGCCTGATATCGTCGCGCTGCGAACAGCCTTCGCACCCGACCCGGCCCGATTGCCAAGCGTCAGTGTCCGTCTCGCCTCTCTCCAGGGCTACGAGGCCCTCATCGAGGCGCACCCTCTGGAGGATGTGGCATGAAGACTCCTTCCTCCATCGACGCCGCCAGGCTCAGCACACTGCTCAACGAACTGCGTCTGCCGGCCATCAAGGTGCTCTGGCCTGAGTTTGCCGAGCGGGCCGACAAGGAAGGATGGCCAGCAGCCCGGTTCCTGTCCGTCATTGCCGAGCACGAACTCGCCGAACGCGATCGCCGTCGTATCGAACGCCATCTGACGGAAGCCCGGCTGCCCCCGGGCAAGACGCTCGACAGCTTCGCCTTTGAGGCTGTGCCGATGATCTCCAAGGCGCAGGTCATGGCCATCGCCGCTGGTGACAGCTGGCTCGCCAAGGGAGCCAACATCCTGCTGTTCGGCCCGCCGGGCGGTGGCAAAAGCCATCTGGCGGCTGCCATCGGTCTTGCGCTGATCGAGAACGGCTGGAGGGTTTTGTTTACGCGCACGACCGACCTTGTGCAGAAGCTCCAGGTGGCACGGCGCGAACTCCAGCTCGAGCCCGCCATCGCACGGCTCGACAAGTTCGATCTGCTCATCCTCGATGACCTGGCCTACGTGACCAAGGATCAGGCGGAAACCAGCGTCCTCTTCGAGCTCATCTCCGCACGCTATGAACGACGTTCCATCATGATTACGGCCAACCAGCCCTTTGGCGAATGGAACCGGGTCTTTCCAGATCCCGCCATGACGCTCGCCGCCGTGGACCGGCTCGTTCATCACGCCACCATCTTCGAAATGAACGTCGAAAGTTACCGGCGCCGCTCCGCAATGGAAGCCAAACGCCAGCGCGGCAGGCCAGCCTCTTTTGCGACACCCAGAAACACCACCGAGATTGACGCTGCGCGACAATCAGAACCCGATGAAGATCTTGTAAGCGTCAATCACGATGATACGCTCCCCAACAACCGCGACACCAGAATCTCATCCAGATTGTCGCGCTAATCTCACCCAGATTGCCGCCCGATACCATGCCGCGCGCCGATCCATCACCTTTGACCGCGGCACTGAATTTACGGACTGGCCATACCTCAAAGCCGGGCTTGGCGTGCAGCCATGGTTTTGCGATCCTTAGTCGCCATGGCAGAAAGGCACCGTCGAGAATACCAATCGCCGGGCCCGGCGCTGGCTGAACCGGGACGTTGACCCCCTCAACCTCGCGGATCGCGATCTGCGCCGGATCTGTGATCACCTCAACAGCACCCCGCGCAAATGTCTCGGCTACCGAACTCCGGCTGAAGTCTTCCGGGATCAACTCATGGCAACCGAACAGAAGCTGAGATAAACTCGCCCAACCAGGCCGTCGCACTTCGAGTAGAACTCACACGCTTGATCCGCGGGATCTTCACCGGCCCCTCGCCCCCCCCCCACGAAGATCTGAATGCCGAGATGGTCTGGCGCGAACTGCGCACGGTCACATCAGCGTTGACGCTGCATTATAACAAGGCGCTCTTCATCCTCGAGCCAAACCAGATCAGTCAGACCGTGGCCGGCAAGCGTGTCGAGGTTTGCGAGTTCCCAGATGGACGGCTCGAGATCAGACACGCAGGGCATGCCCTCCCGTACCGGATCTTCGACAAGATCCGGCAAGTGAACCAGGCCGCAGTCGTCGAGAACAAGCATCTGGACGCGGCGCTGAGCATGGCACGGTTGCTGCAGGACCAACTGCCCGAAAGACGGCGCAACACCAGCCAGCCTTCCCGTCGATCGCAGCGCTCTCACCTGTTTCCTCAGCCCGAACCGAGCGGCCACCTGTGAAGCGCAAGCGCGGCCGCCCCCCGCTTCGAGGGCTCACGCCAGCCGAGACCGCTCCAGGGGTTGCCCGGTGCAAGGCCTTGCACCGGGCAACCCCTGGAGCGGTCTCGGC
>NZ_DATBUP010000172.1:0-17878 GCF_036515995.1 Pedomonas sp.
GGGGTTGCCCGCAGCCATGTGGTTGCGGGGTGGGAAGCCCGGCAGGTGCTGGCGGCGCTGCGGTCGCTGAAATGCCCGGTCATCCTCCTCAAGGGGTCAGCCTATGCGCTGGCAGGGCTGGACGCCGGGCGCGGGCGCGCCGCCGGTGACCTCGATATCCTCATCCCCCGCTCATACCTGGGTGCGGCGGAAGTGGCGCTGCAGGACGCCGGGTGGAGCTACGTCCACACCGACCCGTATGATTTCCACTACTACCGTACATGGATGCACGAGCTGCCGCCGATGATCCATGACACCCGCGGTACGGAGCTGGACGTTCACCACACCATCCTGCCGCTGACGACGCGGGCGACGCCCGACGCGCAGGCGATGGTGCGCAATGCCCGGAAACTGCCGGGGCTGCCGCTCTCCATCCTCGCGCCCTCGGACATGGTGCTGCACAGCGCCGCCCACCTGTTCTATGATGGCGACCTGCTCAAGCCGCTGCGGAACCTGTGGGACATCCACGCTCTTGTGGGCGAGTTCGGTCAGGATGACGCCTTCTGGCCCGCCCTGGAGGCCCGCGCCCGCCATCACGGCCTGTCCCGCACGCTGGCCTACGCCCTGCGCTATGCCTGCCGCCTGTTCGGCACGGCGGTTCCGGAAGAGGTTCTGGCCCGCACAGCAAAGGCGCTGCCCGCCGGGCCGGTGCTGTGGCTGATGGACCGGCTGTTCCTCGCTGCCTTCAGCAATACGGGTGTTGCGGAGGCGGGACTGGCCGTGCGGGCTGCCCGCCTGCTGCTGCTGGTCCGCTCGCACTGGTTGAAGATGCCGCCGCTGCTGCTGGCGCGGCATCTCTGGACCAAGTGGCGGCGCACGGCTGTGTCCCGGCCCGATACGCGCCCGGCCACGCTTGCCTGAAGATCAGGTTCCCTGCGCAGCGGGCGCATCGGCAACGGCGGCCCAGAGCTTGGCCAGCTTGTCCGGATTCCGCACGATGTATACGTTGCTGATCTGCCCGGCCGCGATCTCGACCGCTTTCAGCTGACGGGTGCCATCCGCCTCCAGTGAGAGTTCCGCGGGCAGGCCGTTTGCGATGATGCGTCGGCTCCAGAGCGGCGGCGCGCTCCGCGGCTTGCGGGAAATGCCGATGAAGAAGCGGGCCACCTTGGCGGCGCTGTGAATGACGTTGAGCGCAGACGGCTTGCGGCCGCCGCCATCAGTGTGCAGCGTCGCGCCGTCGGCCAGCAGACGGCCGAGCGAGAGAGCATCGCCTGAGCGTGAGGCGGCGAAGAATGCCTCTGCAAGCGTCTCGCTTTCCTGCTTGTCGATTTCGAAGCGTGGGCGATCCGCCCGGATATGCTCCCGGGCGCGTCTGGCCAGCTGGCGGCACGTTGCCTCGCTGCGGCCGAGCGTTGCGGCAACCTCGGTATACTCCATCTCGAACACATCATGCAGGATGAAGGCGGCGCGCTCCAGCGGAGACAGTCTCTCAAGCGCCAGCATCAGGGCGAACGACACGTCCCGGGAGAGGGCTTCCTCCGGCAGGGTTGCAAGGGCCGGGTCTTCCAGCAGGGGCTCGGGCAGCCATGGGCCGACGTAAAGCTCCCGGTGGCGGCGGGCCTGCTTCAGCCGATCGAGGCACAGCCGGGTGACGACGGCGGAGAGGTAGGCGGAGGGCTGGCGGATCTCGTCCCGCACCGCCGTCTGCCAACGCATCCAGGCGTCCTGCAACACGTCTTCGGCGTCGCTGAAGGAGCCGAGCAGGCGATAGGCCAAGCCTGTCAGCCTGCCGCGTTCGGCTTCGAACGCGGCGGCGTGCTCACTCAGCCCGGTGTCATGCAGCTCGTGTTGCATAGTCGGCCGGGTGCTGGCTGCGGAAGCCGACGGCAAGCCGGTTCCAGATGTTGATGGTTCCGATAAGCAGGGTCAGCTTCACCGTCTCTTCCTCGCTGAAGTGCTTACGTAGCTCATCATAGACGGGATCGGGGGCCTGCGTCTTGGCGATCAGCGTCACGGCCTCGGTCCAGGCCAGCGCTGCCCGTTCGCGCGGGGTGTAGTAGGAGGATTCGCGCCAGGCCGGTAGGAGATGGAGACGCTCCTCGGTTTCGCCTCCGGCGCGGGCGTCGCGCGTGTGCATGTGCAGGCAATAGGCGCAGCCGTTGATCTGCGAAGCGCGGATCTTGACCAGTTCCATGAGGCTTGCCTCAAGGCCGCTGGCCTGCGTGGCAGCTTCCAGGGCGAGCATGGCCTGCATGATGTGCGGGGCGGCCTTGAAGGCGTCGAGACGGGCTTGCATCAGTCGATCTCCTGAACAAATCGGGTTTTCAGGAGATCAGACGAGGCAGCGCCCGCCTCTGTGACATGAACTGTGACTGGGGCCGAAGATTTTTTCAGACGGCCGCCGAAATGCTTACGCCGTCGCCCGCTCCCGCTGCACGGCGGTCAGCGCGTCCATGAGCTGATCATAGTGATCGATGAGGGCATCCGCGCCCAGCTCGTCGGCAGGAACGCTGGAGAAGCCGAAGCTCACAGCGACCACCGGCAGCCCGGCATCGCGGGCCGCGCCCACGTCGACGGCCGAGTCCCCCACCATCACGGTCTCGTGAGGATTGCCGCCCAGCCGCTCGACAACCGTGAGGATGTGCCGTCCGTCCGGCTTGCGGAAGGGCAGGCTGTCTCCCCCGATATTGACCGGGAAGAAGCGCTGCCAGCCCAGCGTCTCGATCAGGGCGTGGCTCAGGCCTTCCGGCTTGTTGGTGCAGATGCCGATCAAGACGCCTGCTTCCTGGAGCCGGGTAAGGGTTTGTTCAACTCCGGGAAAGGGTTGAGAGGCTACACACACGTTCTGGGCGTAATAATCCAGGAACGGTTGAAGGAGACTTTCCGCCTGTTCGGGCGTTCCGCCGCCGGTATGGGCAAGGCCGCGCTCGATCAGCTTGCGGGCGCCAAGCCCGACCATGTCGCGAACCTCGGCGACCGTCACCGAAGGGCGGCCGGCAAGGGCAAGGACATGGTTGGTTGCGGCGGTCAGATCTGGTCCGGTGTCGACAAGTGTTCCGTCGAGGTCGAAAACAACGCAGCGCGGCATATTATTAAGATCGCTCATGGTATGAGTTTCGTAGTCCTGGCGAGCAGAGCAATGAGTGGAAATGTGCAGCTTTGTGTGGCACACGCCGCACGGTCAGAGCAAGCTTGCCTGAGAATTTGAGGGGGATCCGCTTATGACGACGCGGCCGGTGGCCGTCATTATTCTCGCGGCCGGTAAAGGCACGCGAATGAAGTCGGACAAGCACAAGGTGCTTCATCCCATTGGCGGCCTGCCCATGGTGGGTCACGTGCTGAAATCTGCGCAGGCGCTGGGTGCCAGCCGCTCCGTGCTGGTGGTCGGCTCGCTGAAGGAGCAGGTGGAAGCCGCCTTCGGCGATCAGGCAGCCATTGCGTTGCAGGAGCCGCAGCTCGGCACGGCCCACGCCGTTCAGGCGGCGGAAGGGCAGCTGAAAGACTTCACTGGCGACATACTCATTCTCTATGGCGACGTGCCGCTGATCCGGCCCGAGACGCTGGGCACCATGCTGGAGCGGCTGAACACGCCGGTGAACGGCACGAGCCCGGCGTGCGTCGTGCTGGCGTTCCGCCCGGCTGATCCGGCCGCCTACGGCCGCATCGTCACCGATGGCGACGGCGTCATCCAGACCATGGTGGAGTTCAAGGACGCCACTCCCGAGCAGCGCGCCATCAACCTGTGCAACTCGGGCGTGATGGCCGTGAAATCGGAGCAGCTCTGGTCGCTGCTCTCGCGCGTCGACAACAACAACGCGGCGGGCGAGTACTATCTGCCCGACGTGGTCATGCTGGCGGGCAAGGACGGTCTGCCGTCCGTCGTCGTTGAAACCGGCGAGGACGAGGTGGCGGGCGTCAACTCCCGCGTCGAGCTGGCAGCCGTGGAAGCGGTGTTCCAGAATCGCCGCCGCCGCGAGTTCATGGTCGAGGGCGTGACGCTGATCGCACCGGAGACGGTGTACTTCAGCCACGATACCGAGATCGGCCGCGACGTGGTGATCGAGCCCCACGTGGTGTTCGGCCCCAAGGTGAAGGTGGAATCAGGCGCGAACATCCGCGCCTTCTCGCACCTTGAGGGGGCAACCGTGGCCTCGGGCTGCGAGGTCGGCCCCTATGCCCGCCTGCGCCCCGGCGCGGTGCTGAAGGCGAAGGCCAAGGTCGGCAATTTCGTCGAGATCAAGAAATCGGTGCTGGAGGCCGGTGCCAAGGTTAACCACCTGACCTATATCGGCGATGCGAGCATCGGCGAGCGGGCCAACGTGGGCGCGGGCACCATTACCTGCAATTATGACGGCTACTTCAAGTATCAGACACGCATCGGCGCGGGGGCCTTCATCGGCTCCAACTCGTCGCTGGTGGCACCGGTCAACATTGGCGACGGTGCGATCGTGGGTGCGGGGAGCGTGGTGACGAAGGACGTTCCTGCCGATGCACTGGCGGTGGCACGCGGCAATCAGGCCGAGAAACAGGGTTGGGCTGCACGGTTCCGTGCGGCCATGCAGACGAAGAAGAAGGCGGGGTAACAGGCGGCTATGTGCGGAATCATTGGTATCATCGGTCAGGAGCCGGTTGCGGATCGCCTTTTGGATGGTCTGCGTCGTCTTGAATATCGCGGGTATGACTCGGCGGGCATCTGCACCCTCGTGGACGGCGGGCTTCAGCGCTGCCGGGCCGAAGGCAAGCTGAAGAACCTGGAGCGGCGCCTGAACGAGGCTCCGCTGTCGGGCACGCTGGGCATCGCCCACACCCGCTGGGCGACCCACGGCGCACCGACCGTGCACAACGCCCACCCGCATGCGAGCCGCCACGTGGCGGTGGTGCACAACGGCATCATCGAGAACTTCAAGCAGCTCCGCCAGGAGCTGGTGGCAAGCGGCTGCGCTTTCGAGTCCGAAACCGACACGGAAGTGGTGGTGCACCTGATCTCCACCGAGCTGGAGAATGGCGCGACCCCGGCGGACGCCGTGCAGCGGACGCTGAAGCGCCTGCACGGCGCGTTTGCGCTGGCCATCATCTTCACCGGGCACGACAACCTGCTGATCGGCGCGCGCCGCGGCAGCCCGCTGGTGGTGGGTTACGGTGACGACGAGATGTACCTCGGCTCCGATGCCATTGCGCTGTCGGACCTGACCAGCCGCATCGCCTATCTGGATGAGGGCGACTGGGTGGTGCTGAGCCGCAATTCGATTCAGGTCTACAATGCCGACGACCAGCCGGTGGAGCGTGCCGTCACCATCTCCACGGTGACGGGCGGCCTGATCGACAAGGGCAACCACCGCCACTACATGCAGAAGGAAATCTACGAGCAGCCGACGGTGGTCGCGCAGACGCTCGGCACCTACATCAAGCCGCTGGAAGGCAAGGTGGTGCTGCCGGACCTGCCGTTCGACCTCGCCGACGTTCAGCGGGTCTCCATCATCGCCTGCGGCACCAGCTACTATGCAGGCATGGTCGGCAAGTACTGGCTGGAGCAGATGGCCCGCGTGCCGGTCGAGCTCGATATCGCCTCCGAGTTCCGCTATCGCGATCCGGTGCTGATGGACGGCGGCCTTGCCATCTTCATCTCCCAGTCCGGCGAGACGGCGGACACGCTGGCGGCCCTGCGTCACTGCAAGGAAAACGGCCAGCACACGGTTGCCATTGTCAACGTGCCGACCTCCAGCATGGCACGCGAGGCCGATGCCGTCCTGCCGACCCACGCCGGGCCGGAAATCGGCGTGGCCTCCACCAAGGCCTTTACCTGCCAGCTGGCGACGCTGTCTGCCTTCGCCGTTGCCATGGCTCAGGCCAAGGGCAAGATCGATGCGGAAAAGGAAGCGGCTCTGGTTCAGTGCCTGACCGAGATTCCGGCCTTCATGAACGAGGCTCTGGCGCACGACGAGGACATCGCCAAGCTGGCGCATTCCGTGGCCAAGGCGACGGACGTTCTCTACCTCGGCCGTGGTCCGGACTACCCGATCGCCATGGAAGGCGCTCTCAAGCTGAAGGAGATCAGCTACATCCACGCTGAAGGTTATGCCGCCGGCGAGATGAAGCACGGCCCGATCGCACTCATCGACGAGAGCGTGCCGGTGGTGGTTGTCGCCCCCTCCGGTCCGCTGTTTGAGAAGACCATTTCCAACATGCAGGAAGTGATCGCCCGCGGTGGTCAGGTCATTCTCATCTCCGACAAGGAGGGCCTTGCACACCACGGCACCGGTCTGATGGCCACCATTGAAATGCCGAAGGTAGAAGGCATCATCGCGCCGCTGGTCTACGCGGTGCCGGTGCAGCTGCTGGCCTACCACGTTGCCGTCGCCAAGGGCACGGACGTGGACCAGCCGCGCAACCTCGCCAAGTCGGTGACGGTGGAATAAGCGACACAAGCCGGGAGGCGGACCTCCGCTTCCCGCGCTTCCGTGCGAAAGGGCTGCTACCGTATGCGGGAGCAGCCCTTTTTCGTGGGAACTCCCCTCCGTCAGGCCCCGCCCTCCGGGGCGGCGGGTCCGGGCGAGGTGATATAGAGCGCCGCCTTGTCCGACTGGATGAGGGACAGATGCTGCTCATACTTGTCCAGAGCATCGCCGATGATCTGCTGCTGGGTGAAGCCCATGGTGTTGTAGCCCCGGCTGCCATCCGCGAAGAAGGTTTGCGCCTCCCACGCCTGCGGCCGTCGCTTCTCGGGACCGATCACTTCTGCAGCAGTGAGGGCAACGGTGTATTCCCTGACCGGCCGGATGCCGTAGAGGAAGTCCCGCGCCTCCGGCATGGCGGCAACCAGCGTGACCGTGCCATCTTCGCCGACCGTGACGCTGGCTTCCTGCCCGCTGCGATGCATTTCCTCGGCCACTTCGGCCAGGGCGGGCTGGACGGTGGTGGCCAGGAAGGTCCGCACTTCCGCTTCGGTCTGGTCCTGAATGAGGAACCGCAGCCGCTTGCGCCAAGGCACGTCGGCAGAGGGCCGGGCCGCCACATGGCGCTGCACGTCTTGACGGGCGAGGTCTGCCTGCATGCCGCGAAACAGGCCAATGACCAGAAAGATCATGACGATGGCAAAGGGCAGGGCCGCGATCAGCGTCATGGTCTGAAGGCCGGTCAGCCCGCCCGCCAGCAGCAGGACGCCCGCCGTGATTCCCTCCAGACTGCACCAGTAGATGCGCTGCCAGACCGGCGTGTCGGTTACCCCGCCCGAGGAGATGGTATCGACCACCAGCGAGCCGGAATCGGCCGAGGTGACGAAGAAGACCGCCACCAGCATCACGGCCAGCGTCGAGGTGACAACGTCAAAGGGCAGGTACTCCAGAAACCGGAACAGAGCCGTTGAGATGTCCTCGGCGACGGCTGCCGAGACGCCGCCCATGGCCGCGCCCATGTCGAGCGAGATGGCCGTGTTGCCGAACACAGTCATCCACAGGAAGGTCATAGCGGACGGGACGAGCAGGACGCCAGTGGCGAACTCCCGGATGGTGCGCCCGCGCGAGATTCGGGCAATGAACATGCCGACGAAGGGCGACCAGGCAATCCACCAGGCCCAGTAGAACAGGGTCCAGTTGGCCATCCAGCCTCGGGGTTCATAGGCATAGAGGTTGAAGGTGCGCGCGGCAAAATTGTGCAGGTAATTGCCGATGTTCTGGGTGAAGGCCTTCAGGATGAAGCCGGTTGGTCCAATGACCAGAATGAAGGTCATCAGCAGAAGTGCGATGATCAGGTTGGCTTCGGACAGGCGCTTGACGCCCTTATCGAGGCCGCTGACCACGGAAAGCGTGGCCATGCTGATGACGACGGCGATGAGCAGCAGCTGAAACCAGACTGTTTGCGGCGCATTCAGCAGGTAGCCGAGCCCTGCATCGATCTGGAGCACGCCAAAGCCAAGAGACGTAGCGATGCCGAAAACGGTGCTGACCACCGCGAAGATATCCACCGCATCGCCCAGCCGGCCGTAGATGCGATTCCCGATCAGCGGGTACAGTCCGGAGCGGATGGTGAGCGGCAGGTGATAGCGGAAGGAAAAGTACGCCAGCGACAGGCCGACGACGGCATAGACGGCCCAGGCGTGAATGCCCCAGTGGAAGAACGTGATGACCATGGCCTCGCGGGCGGCCTGGATGCTGTGTGGATCTGCCTCCGGAGGGCTGGAGAAGTGCTGGATCGGCTCGGCCACCGCGAAGAACATGAGGCCGATGCCCATGCCTGCGGCAAACAGCATGGCGATCCAGGAGAAGTAACTGTAATCCGGCGTGGAATCATCCGGCCCCAGCCGGATCTGGCCGTAACGGCTGAAGGCCAGCACCAGAACCGAAATCAGGAAGCCTGCAACGGCAAGGATGTAGAACCAGCCGAGGCTGGAGGCGATCCAGTTCTGAATGGCACCGAAGAATTGCTCGGCCCGCTCGGGCGCGCCGGCGCCGATGATGAGCAACAGCGCAATGACCGCACTCGAGCCCCAGAAGACGAGCGGGTTCCGTGTGGTGCCTGTCGGTGCTTCTGCGTTGTCCATGGCATGATGCTCCTTGCGGCCGGCGACCCTCATCCCCCGCCCCTCGCTCCTGGGCGGACAGGCGTGCCGGACGGGGCACCCCCTGACAATCGTGAAAGGCGTACCCTTAAAATGTTTCTACGGACAAAAAGGCCGCAAGTTCAGTCATGCGGTGCTGTTCAGCCGCGCCAGCGGCTGAATAGATACAGAGCCAGGCTCAGCACCACGCTGAGGACGAGGCTGGTGACGATGGGGACGTAGACGCGGGTATTGCCCCGCTCCCACATGATGTCTCCGGGTAGTCGACCCAGCCCCAGTTTGGCGACCAGCGGCCAGGCAATGCCCAGCACCACCAGCACAATTCCGGCAATGACCAGAAATCGGCCCATTGTCTCCTCCTGCTCTTCACGAGCAATTCGAACGGACTAATCGGGACTTTGCGTTTGCTTCTGCGGGCCGGGCATCTTACCTCAACCAGACGGTGGATAGGCAGGAAGTACGCAATGTCCCAGTTTGATTACGATCTTTTCGTTATCGGTGCCGGTTCGGGCGGCGTGCGCGCGGCGCGTATCGCAGGCGCGCATGGCGCCAAGGTGGCAATCGCTGAAGAGTATCGGGTCGGCGGCACCTGCGTGATTCGCGGCTGCGTGCCGAAGAAGCTGTTCGTCTATGCCTCCCACCTTGCCGAAGAGCTTGAAGACGCGGCCGGCTTTGGCTGGACCGTGGACGGGGCGCGCTTCGACTGGCCGACCCTGCGGGACAATGTTCAAAAGGAAGTTTCCCGCCTTCAGGGGTTGTACGGCAACACGCTCGGCAATGCCGGTGTCACGGTTTACAACGCGCGGGCCACGTTCGTGGACAAGCACACGCTGGACGTGGGCGGCCAGCAGGTTACGGCGCGCAAGATCCTGATCGCAACCGGCGCCGTGCCGGTGGTGCCGGACTTCCCCGGCGCGGAGCTGGGCTTCACCTCCAACGAGGCGTTCAACCTGCCGGAGTTGCCCAAGCGCATCCTCGTCTATGGCGGCGGTTACATTGCCACCGAGTTTGCGGGCATCTTCCATGGCCTTGGCGTCGAGGTGACGCAGGCGTTCCGTGCGCCCACCATCCTGCGCGGCTGGGATGAGGAACTGCGCACCAAGCTGCAGGACCTCTACACCCAGAAGGGCATCCACATGCGCGGCGGCGCCTCCATTGTCCGGCTGGACAAAGACGGCGACGTGATCCGCGCCACCATGACCGATGGCGAGGTGCTGGAGACGGACGCGGTGATGTACGCTATCGGCCGCCGGCCCAACGTGGATGGGCTTGGTCTGGACCATACGAGCGTCAAGACCGCGAAGAATGGCGCCATCGTCGTGAGCGCTGATTCGCAGACCAGCTGCTCCCACATCTATGCCGTGGGCGACGTGACCGACCGGATTCAGCTCACGCCCGTTGCAATCAAGGAAGGTCATGCGTTTTCTGATACAGTGTTCGGCAGCAAGCACTGGACGGCGGACCACCGGCTGGTACCCTCGGCGGTGTTCAGCCAGCCGCCGCTGGCGAGCGTCGGACTCGATGAAGATACTGCCCGTTCTGAGGGGCATGAAATACGAGTCTTCCGTTCGGAGTTCCGTCCGATGAAGTTTACTCTTGCCGGACGGCAGGAGCGGACGCTGTGCAAGCTGGTTGTGGACACCGCCACGGACAAGGTGCTGGGTGCGCACATGCTGGGGCCGGATGCGCCTGAAATCATTCAGGCGGTTGCCATTGCGGTGAAGCTGGGCGCGACCAAGGCCCAGTTCGATCAAACTGTCGCAGTCCACCCGACAGCGGCCGAAGAATTTGTGCTCATGCGTTGAGTCTTGCTATCTGCGAACGAGCAACGCATTAACGGAAAGTCCGGAGAGCCGGATCTGTAAGAATATTGCCCGGCGTTGCGGGCGGAAGGAAGAGAGAGGTGCATCATGGCTGAGATGGGAACGTCCACCCTCTGGACCCCGGACAGCTGGCGGAGCTTTGAAGGCCGCCAGATGCCAGTCTATACGGATGCCGGGGCGCTCGCTTCGGTGGAGACTGAACTCCAGTCCTATCCGCCGCTGGTGTTTGCGGGAGAAGCGCGCCGCCTGAAGGATGAGCTGGGCGAGGTCGCCTCCGGCCGTGCTTTTCTGCTCCAGGGCGGCGACTGCGCGGAAAGCTTCGCCGAGTTCCACCCGAACAACATCCGCGACACGTTCCGCGTGCTGCTGCAGATGGCGGTGGTGCTGACCTTTGCCGGTCGCATGCCGGTGGTGAAGGTGGGCCGCATGGCCGGCCAGTTCGCCAAGCCGCGCTCCGAACCGAACGAGACGATTGGCGGCGTCAGTCTGCCGAGCTACCGCGGCGACATCGTCAACGACATCAACTTCAATCCGGAGTCGCGTGAGCCGGACCCGAAGCGCATGCTGCGCGCCTACATGCAGGCGGCCGCCACGCTGAACCTGCTGCGCGCCTTTGCTCAGGGCGGCTATGCCAACCTGCATCAGGTGCACAAGTGGACGCTGGACTTCGTGGGCTCGTCCGCCGTCACCCGCCGCTACCGCGAACTGGCGGATCGCATCGGCGAGGCGCTGAGCTTCATGGAAGCCTGCGGCATCAATCCGGAAACCGCACCGCAGCTGCGCGGCACCGAGTTCTACACCAGCCACGAGGCGCTGCTGCTGGGCTACGAGCAGGCCATGACCCGTCAGGATTCGCTGACCGGCCAGTGGTATGACACCTCGGCGCACATGCTGTGGATTGGCGACCGCACCCGCTTCCCGGGCTCCGCGCACGTGGAGTTCCTGCGCGGCATCGGCAACCCGATCGGCATGAAGGTCGGCCCGTCGCTGGACGCTGACACGCTGCTGCGCCTGCTCGACACGCTGAACCCGAACAACGAGCCGGGCCGCCTGACGCTCATCGCCCGTTACGGCGCTGAGAAGATTGAGGCGCACCTGCCGCAGCTGGTCCGCGCGGTGAAGAAGGAAGGCCGCAGTGTCGTCTGGTCGTGCGACCCGATGCACGGCAACACCATCAAGACCGGCACTGGCTATAAGACCCGGCCGTTCGACCGGATCATGACGGAAGTGCGCTCGTTCTTCGCCATCCACCGGGCCGAAGGCACGCACGCAGGCGGCATCCATGCGGAAATGACCGGCCAGAACGTGACCGAATGCACCGGCGGCGCCGTTGCCATTACGGACGAGACCTTGGCCGACCGTTACCACACCCACTGCGATCCGCGCCTGAACGCGGCGCAGGCTCTGGAGCTGGCCTTCCTCATTGCCGAAGGGCTGCAGCAGGAACTGGCCAGCCGCGAAGCCGCCTGATTCGTGAATCGGGGAGGCCCACCCACCCCGGGGCCCGCTCCGGGGGGCGGTGTGTCCATGCAGGTTCTGCTCCGTTCTCTCAGCGTGCCCGTGCTGTCGCTGGAGAGGGGAGGGGACCGCCGGGTCCGCCTTCGAGCGCTGAACGATGAAGCCTGCTCGGTGTTTTCCATTGAAGCGGCGGCCGTCACCGGTCTGCCGCTTCATGACTTTCTACCGCCCGGGCTGGCTGATGCCCTGACGGCCGCAACGGAACAGGCCCTCTCTGTGCAGGCGGATGTGGTGCTTGAGCACACGGTGCCGGGCCGTTGCCTGCGCCTGACGGTGCGGTGCCTTGAACAGGCTGTCCACGCCGAGGGAGCCTGCGTCCCTCAGGTGGTCTGCACGGTCGCCGCCATGCGACAGGCGGAGACGCCGGAAGACGCAACGCTGGAGGATGGCGTCCGGCGGCTTCGGTTGCGCCTGCTGGACCGAATCATCGCCCGGGGCGGACATGCCCTTGGCAACTACCTCCAGCCGATCCTGACCTTTTCCCGCTACGCCATGGGAGAGCTGCCGAGCGCCACGCGCGATTCGTACCTCGGTTATGTTCTTGAGGCGGGGGAGCACATCCAGAGCCTGATCACGGTGACGCGGATCGTGGCGCGCGCAGGGGCGGCCGCAACCTCCGACTGGTCGGAAGTTTCCATCAATCACCTGATCGAAGACCTCGAGGACGTGGGTCCGATGCTCTTGCCGCTGGATGTTTCCGGCAGAGCCGTCATTGATGCGCCCGGAGCGAGGGTCGACACTTGTCGGGGGGATCTGATGCTGGTGCTGCTGAACCTCATCCTCAACGCGGCGGATTCCATCGTGCGCAAAGGCGAGATCGTGCTGCGCGCAAGCCGGGGAGATTATGCAGACCGGCTGATGCGGGCGAATCCTGACGCCAGGTCATGCGTGCGCATTGATGTGGAAAGTCGGGGGGCGCGGCAGGATGCCAAGGGGGGCGAAGCGGATTGTGATGTCATGCTCCGCCTGATTGACCGCTGCGGTGGCGGCTTCACCTTTCTCCACGCCTCTCCGGAAGAGATGCAGATGAGCATCTTTCTGCCGGAGAGGGCGGATGGCGGCGCAACCGCCGCCGAATAAGCCGCTGCTTACTGTTCGTCGGCGGCTTTCATCTGCTTCTGGAGGTAGTTCTCCAGACCCACGGTCTTGATGAGGGTGAGCTGGGTTTCGATGAAATCCACATGCTCTTCCTCGGACTCGAGAATCTGCTCCAGCAACTCGCGGCTCACGTAATCCTTCACGGATTCGCAGTAGGCGATGGCTTCGCGCAGGTCGAGCATCGCTTCCATCTCGAGTGCATGGTCTGCCTCGAGCAGCTCGGGAACGGTCTCGCCGATGCGCAGGCGATTGAGCGACTGAAGGTTCGGCAGGCCATCGAGGAACAGGATGCGCTTGGTCAGCGAATCCGCGTGCTTCATCTCGTCGATGGATTCCTTGTACTCGTAGTCGCCCAGACGATCGAGGCCCCAGTTCTGCAGCATGCGGGCATGAAGGAAATACTGGTTGACGGCCGTCAGCTCGTTCTTGAGGATCTTGTTCAGGTGCTTGATGACCTCGGGGTCGCCCTTCATCGCCAACTCCTTGATTACAATTCGGCCGATCCGGCCTGGGGATAGGGGGAATATAGAGCGCTACTCTATCACCAAAGGGTGGCGAAGGAGAGTGCAAATCCGGGCACGACGAAACCCAGCCGCCGGAAGCCCCAGCGACTGGGAAATCTGTGCAGTTTAAAGGCCGGGCTTACTCGGCCGGCCAGGTGGGCTGGCCCACCTTGTGCTCCTCACTAATAACTGACTTTGCAAAGCTGGCGCATTGCCCGCATTCGATCCGACAGCCGAGGTGCGCGTAAACCGCGTTTGGCCGCTGTTCCCCGGACATGCGCGCAGCAGTCCGAACGTCCGATTCTCTCAAGCCATTGCAAATGCAAACGTACATGTGCCGAACTCACGGAGCCAGTTTAACGGTCTACCTTGAGGTAACTAATTTTGCGAATGAGTGTCAACTGGCTTTTCGATGATTGCGGCGAAGCGTTGGGGGGGGCAGGACATCGTTGCCGTAAGGAAACCGGTTGCATCCGGCCCGGTTCGAGATTTGACTGGGTCAAAGACCTGGTTTTGCACTTACATCTCAGGGGACTGTCCATGCGTCTTCTCGTTTCCGGCCTTGCCATGCTGCTTGCCGCAGCGCCGGCATACGCCCAGTCCGGCGCTGATCCGCTGCGCGCGGCAATCACGGCCGATCTGCCTTACGTCCAGACTCTCTATGTCGATCTGCACAAATCGCCTGAGTTGTCCTTTCAGGAGGCCAAGTCCGCGGCGCGCATGGCGGCGGAGCTGAAGAAGGCGGGTTTCAAGGACGTGACCACCGGCGTTGGCGGCCACGGTGTCGTCGGTGTGCTGAAGAACGGGGAGGGGCCGACGCTCCTCATCCGCGCGGACATGGATGCCCTGCCGGTGAAGGAGCAGACGGGCCTGCCCTATGCCTCGACGGTGGTGACGAAAGACGAAACCGGTGCGGATGTGCCGGTCATGCACGCCTGCGGCCATGACATCCACATGAGCGCCTGGGTTGGTACCGCCCGCCGGCTGGTTGCGCTGAAGGATCAGTGGCGCGGTACGCTGGTGATGATCGCCCAGCCTGCCGAGGAGCGGGGCGGCGGGGCCAAGGCCATGCTGGAGGACGGGCTTTATGCCAGGTTCCCCAAGCCGACGCATGTGGTGGCGCTGCACGTCAACGCGGCCATTCCGGCCGGGTCTGTCGGCGTCCATTCGGGCTATGCCATGGCCAACGTCGATTCGGTGGACGTGACCGTGCGCGGCGTTGGCGGGCATGGTGCCTACCCGCACACCACCAAGGACCCGGTCGTGCTGGCGGCGCATATCGTGACGGCGCTTCAGACGCTTGTGAGCCGTAACAACAACCCGGCCGAGCCGGCGGTGGTGACGGTGGGCTCGATCCACGGCGGCACCAAGCACAACATCATCCCCGATACGGTGAAGCTGCAGCTGACCGTGCGATCTTACGGGGACGATGTGCGGGAATCGCTGCTCTCCGGCATCAAGCGGATCGCGGAGGGGCAGGCAGCGGCTTTCGGTGTGCCGCAGGAGCTTTGGCCGGTTGTGGAGATCAAGAACGAGTACACGCCGTCCACCTTCAACACCGATACGCTGTCCGGCCAGCTTCAGGGCGTGTTCAAGGCGCGATTCGGCGAGGACCGGGTGGTGGAGACCAAGCCCGCCATGGGCGGCGAGGACTTCTCCCGTTATTATCGGGAGGACCGCTCGCTCGAGAGCACGCTGTTCTGGCTGGGCGCGGTGAAGCAGTCCACCTGGGACGAGGCGCAGAAGAGCGGCAAACCCCTGCCGTCACTCCACTCTCCCTTCTTCGCGCCCGATCCGCAGCCGACGCTGGCCACCGGCATCGAGGCAATGACATCGGCAGCGCTGTCGGTCCTTGGCGGCAAGTGAGCTGACGGCCAGAACGGCATGGGTTTTTCGAGGGGGCGGCCCGGAAGGGTCGCCCATTTTCGTCACCCGGCCGGGCGATCGAAGGCCCGTTTGTCGAGTTTGCGACGAGCTGAAGGGCGAAAACCATCGGCCTTAATTGAAACTAATTCTTAATTACAGTATATAGAGTCGGTCAGCCACTGAGTGGCCCCACGCCCACATCGCCCCGTGGAGTTTGTATGAAGCGTGACCTTGCCAAGACCCTGAGCTTTCTGACCCTGCACTTCATCGTGGGCTTCTCCGTGGCGTATGCATTTACCGGCGAGGTTGGCATCTCCAGCGCCATCGCCGTTGTCGAGCCGATGGCCAACGCCGTGGTGTTCTTCTTCCACGAGCGCGTCTGGCGGCGCGCCGGCGAGCGGACACGCTCCAGCGATTCGCCCTCCGGGCTCGCATTTCACTGTTAGGGCGCGCGGAAGCAGGGGGCACAAGCAGTCAGCGAAGGCGGCCAGCCGGATGATCCGGCACAACGGGCCGCCTTGTTTCTTCCCGGCAGTTACTTCTTCTTGGGTGCTGCGGGCTTTGCGGCTTCCGGCTTCGCTGCTTCCGGTTTCGCTGCGGCGGGCTTGGCAGCGGCGGCACCGTCCTGAGGCGCAGGTGCAGGGGCCGGCTCGGGTTCGGCGAACGGATTGGAGGCTTCAAGCGCCTTCAGTGCGGCGATCTTGGTGATCTCGGCCGCCCGCAGGATGGCCTTTTCCACCCGGGGATAGGTTCCGCACCGGCACAGATTGGTCATGTGCTTGGCGATGTCCTCCCGCGTCGGCTCCGGGATCTCCTGAAGCAGGGCGGCGGCGGCCATGAGCATGCCGGACTGGCAGTAGCCGCACTGCGGCACCTGATTCTCGATCCAGGCTTCCTGCAGCGGGTGTTTCCGGTCGGCCGAGAGCCCCTCGATCGTCATGACGCGCGCGTCTTCGATCGATCCGATCGGCGTCTGGCAGGCGCGGGTCGCCACGCCTTCCACCTGCACGGTGCAGGCGCCGCACAGCCCGGCTCCGCAGCCGTACTTCGTGCCGGTCAGATTCGCGACATCGCGCAGCACCCAGAGAAGCGGCATCTCCGGATCGACTTCAAATTCGGTCAGACGCCCATTCAGGACAATTTTGGGCATGGCTTCCTCAATCGATTGCCTGCTTTTAAAAGCATATTCACGGCGCAGGCGGAAGGCTTGGCTGCAGGAAAGCGCCTGTATCGGCAGAGATCCGGCTCGGCCGCAAACCCGGCGCGAGGACTGGTGGCATAATTAAGGCACAGTTTGGAACAGCACTGCCCCAAACGGCCTCCATAGAATTAAACAGGTTCCAGACAATCAGATTGCGGGCAGCCCGCGTGCAGACCGCGAGACGGTTAAGTTCCGGTGCGGACGCTGATTTCCGTGATTCTGCCACAAACCGCCGCTGACCGCCTTGATTTCCGTCAATGCGTCACCTTGGCCGCTTGTCGGGACAGAATCTCGCCCCTATAACGCGGGCGATTATGGCCGCCTTTCGGCGGTAAGTAATGGCGGGGTCACAATGAGAAAGATCACTAGCACGGTTCAGATGCTGGTAGCGGGGGCGGCGCTGTGGGCGGCCACTGCGCAGACCGCATCAGCGAACCCGGCCGGTCACCCGATTGAGAAGGGCCTCGGGCTTCAAGCGCCCGTGACCGAAGTCGGTGAGTTCGGCAACTGGATGTACAACGACTGGCTGCTGCCGATCATCGTTGGTATTACGCTGTTCGTAACCGTTCTTCTGGCGTGGGTTATCGTCCGGTACCGCGCTGGCGCGAATCCTGAGCCGTCCAAGACGTCGCACAACACTCTGATCGAAGTGATCTGGACCGTTGTGCCAGTGCTCATCCTGGTTGCGATTGCTATTCCTTCCTTCAAGCTGCTCTACTCCCAGTACACCCCGCCGAAGGCGGACCTGACCCTGAAGGTCACCGGTCACCAGTGGTACTGGTCTTATGAGTACATGGATCAGGACGGCCTGTCGTTCGACGCAGTGATGCTGAGCGACGACGAGGCAAAGGCAGCCAACCTGCCGCGCCTGCTGGCCACCGACAACCGCGTGGTCGTTCCGGTCGGCAAGACCGTGAAGCTGCTCATCACCGCTTCCGACGTGATCCACTCTTGGACCATTCCGTCCTTCTTCGTGAAGATGGACGCCGTTCCGGGCCGTATCAACGAAGCCTGGTTCAAGGCTGAGAAGCCCGGCATCTACTACGGCCAGTGCTCTGAACTGTGCGGCATCCGCCACGGCTTCATGCCGATCATGGTTGAAGTCGTGACCGAAGAGCAGTTCGCCGCGTGGCTGGAAGAGGCCAAGACCAAGTTCGCCTCCGCCGCTGCCACCGAGCAGTATGCTTCAGCCGACGTGATCGTGCGGCAGTAAGTTCGAGACACGGAGTACATGATGGCTAACGCCGCAGCACACGCTCACGACGAGCACGCGCACGATCACCCGACCGGGTGGCGTCGCTGGCTGATGTCCACCAACCACAAGGACATCGGC
>NZ_DATBUP010000173.1:0-3804 GCF_036515995.1 Pedomonas sp.
GCGACCAGCACAGCCTGATCGCGGAAGGCAACTACTTCCGTCAGGACGTGACCCAGCGCTACGGCACTGGCGGCTCGGGCGTGGTTGACCAGTCCAATCCGGAGGGTACCGTCAGCCGCCAGCTGCAGAAGCGCTATGTCGGCTCGCTCAGCCACAGCGGTGACTGGGGTTTTGCGACCTCCGAAAGCTATGTGCAGCATGAAGACGCAAAGAACATCACGTCTGAGAAACGCATCAAGAACACGGTCGCCCAGTCCATCTGGGCGGTGCCGATCGGCAACCACAACCTGACCTTCGGCGGCTATTACCGCTACGAAGACCTGACCGATCTCACCGGCAATGGCCTGCGCGGCTCCACCGTTACCGGCATCAGCCGCGAGTCCTACGCTGCTTTCTCGGAAGCGGAAATTCGGCTGGCAGAAACCGTCGCCCTGACCGGCGGCCTGCGTTACGACCATGACGAGAAGTACGGTGCTTCCTGGACCCCGCGCGCCTATCTGGTGTGGAACCCGACCGATGCCCTGACCGTGAAGGGCGGCTATTCGGAAGGTTTCCGCGCGCCGGATCTGCGTCAGACCGAGCCGGGCTGGGGCCAGACCTCGCGCGGCGGCACCATGTACGGCAACCCGGACCTGAAGGCGGAAACCTCCGCCACCTATGAAGCCTCGGTGCTCTACAGCCAGAGCCGCTTCAGCGCGGGCGTCACCATCTATCAGACCGACTTTGACAACAAGATCCTGCGCCTCACCTGCGAGGAAGCCGGGGCCTGGTGCGTGGACGAGCCGCTCAGCACCATTGGCCGCAAGCCGACCACCTACACCAACGTGGACAAGGCTCGTATCCGTGGCCTTGAGCTGACGCTGGAAGTGCCGGTGACCGAGACGGTGATGTTCAAGGGCACGGCCACGCTGCTGGACTCCGAGCAGCTGACTGGCGACAACAAGGGCAAGGCGGTCAACGACACGCCCAAGCAGCAGCTGACGGCCTCGCTCGATTGGCGGCCGAACCCCGCAACCAGCCTTTACATCCGCAGCATCTATCGCGGTGAGGAGCGCCAGACCGAAACCCAGATCAGCGGCAGCAACAAGTTTGCGCCGGGCTACAACACGGTCGACATCGGCGGTTCGTACCGCCTGAACGACAATGTGTCGGTCTATGGCGGCGTGATGAACCTGTTCGACAAGCGCCTGAACCTCGATGAGTTCGATTACGCCATCGACGGCGCGCGCGTCTGGGTGGGTCTGGGCGCCCGATTCTAAAGAGAGTGTGCTTCGGCAAACGGAATCGGCGTCGTCAGCCCTGGCTGGCGGCGCCGTTTCTCTATCCGGCGTACTGGCCCGTTGGGGCCCCGATCAGACGCAGGCCTGAGAGCAGCGCCGCCCGCGAGATTTCGCCGGTGTGGATCTGGCGAATGGTGCCGGTGGCATCCACGAACAGGGTGGCGGGGTAGGCGCTGATGTCGAGCGCGGCGCTCATCCGGCTCTTGGGGTCGAGCATGATCGCCTGCGCGCCCAGTTGCTCCCGGTGCAGATAGCGGATGACGGTTGAAACCGGCTCGCCCTGATTGACCAGCAGGATCGGTGTGCCGGGCATGTCGGCGGCCACATCGATCAGCATGGGCATCTCGCGGCGGCAGGGCGGGCACCACGTCGCCCACAGGTTGATGACGAAGGGCTTGCCACGCAGGCTGTCCAGCGCCAGCGGCTGGCCGGTCAGGCGGGTGATGGCCAGCGTCTCCGGAAAGGGCTGGGACTGGCTCTGGACCGTGAACCGCTCCAGTCCGAACCACACGAGCGCAATCACCGCCAGCGCGGCAAGTGCCTTGCGTTGCTCCGGCCCACGCCAGGTCAGCAGCAGGGCAGCAGCGCCCGCCGTCACGCCCCACACCGCAGAAAAGCCGCCCTGCCACACGTAAAATACGGTCCACGGATCAGGCGCGTAGGCGGCAAGGTTGGAGATCACGAAGCCAGCGCGGGCCGCAATGATGCCGGCGATGACGGCAATGAGCGCGGCGCGGCGACCCTTGTCCGCATACCCCGCCCGGCGGGCAATCCAGCCGCACACCGCAAGAAACAGGGCGATGGCGGCAAGGGCGATGAAACGGTCAACCGCCAGCATCAGCGGGCCAAGAGGCAGTGTCATGTCCGTCCAGTCCTTCGCGGCCAGTTCTTCTCAGGGTGCTCCCGTCACCGGAAGCGGTCAGAAGCCGTGGGCGAATGGCCCTTCGGCCCGCAAATTAAGGAAGAACGGGGTCGGTTGTAAACAGACTGGAATGACGCATCGGCCAAGCTTCGCTCAACCCGAGGGTTAAGGCGGCGAGGGGCGGTCAGGAGGCCCGGGCGGGGCCTCCTGTGGAGCAGCCTCAGCAGGCTTCTTTCTGAAGATGGCGCTTGCGACGCCCAAAGAGCGCGATGCCAGCAAGGCCCGTGCCGAGCAGTGCCAAGAGCGGTGGCTCTGAGACGTCGGTCGCCTCCAGTTCGCGCAGGCTGGTCAACTGCATGTCGCCAAACCACCAGATGCTGTATAAAATGTCGCCGGACTTGCCGGCGCGAATGGTGACCTGCTCACTATAACTCACACTAAAGGCGTCCGGGTTGGCCATGACCTCTTCTAGATAAGCGATCATGGCATCGCCGCTCATTGAATAGTCATGTTCGCCGGTTCCGCCCCGGCTTTCTCCAGTGCGGGAATTTTGCAGGTAGGTGGAGTGCTGCCAGTAGAGGTCGCCCGTATCGATGAACTCGTGCTGGGTGGCGTTTACCGTCTCGCTAAAGGCCCATGCGTCGTCGGCCACATAAGCGAAGACATTGTTATACGCCAGCCGTGTACCGCCTTCCGGCCGTGTCGGCAGATAATCCATGGCCGGGCGGGTGTGGATGATCGGCGCGCGATCAAAAAACGTCATGGTGTCCAGCTCAAACTCATCGTCGATGTACCAGACGTCATTTGAGAAGCGGACCTTATACTCGAAGCTGGCTGGGCGTATAATGTCCACCCCTGGGTCGTTTCCCGGTAGCTTGGTCAGTTGCACCTGCCAAATGGCCTCGTACAGTGCAGCTTCGGCTGCAACCGGACTGAACGCGACAGCCAGTGTGGCAATGCTGGTGCGTAAAAACTTGCTGAACATGATTTCGTTGCGTCCCCGTAGTTATTACGGGAGAGTAAGCAAGAAGCATGCCCGAAGCGGATTCCTGCGCAATACAAGGGACTTACTATTTATCCAGATTTTTGCTTTGTAAAACTTCCCGACGATTTTGAGTTCCGGCCTGCCTGCCGGAGCATGTCGGGAGGAGGCGGGCAGGGGCCGGTCGTCCGGCCCCGCCGTGGGATCAGCCGCGAACGATCAAGCCAGAGCCGACAGGTGGAATGGCTTGGAAGCGACGACCTCCTCGCCCAGTTGCAGGTCGATGGTCTCGCCGTCCTGCCAGGTCACGCACACGAACAAGCCCTTGGGAGCCAGGGTTTCGGGCATGGGTGCGGTGAAGATATAGCTGGCTTCGCGGGTGGAGACGGCAACCTCAACCGTGCGGTCTTCCTGCTTGGTAATGTACATGCGGATGCCGTCTGATGACAGCGGTGGGAATATGTAACGCTGGCCGTCCGTTGCCCAATCCGGGTTGGCGGGGCGCAGCCAGGCCTGCAAGGCTCCCTGTTTCTTCAAGGACATGGCGCTCTCCCTTTTAGGAACACTCCAGATATGGAGCGGTCCGGCCGAAAGGCCACCTCAAGTTTCGCTTGAATCCGCGGTTTTCAGGGAGACGGGGCCGATTTCAGGATGGCCTGAGGCGGGGCCGGGGTGGGCGG
>NZ_DATBUP010000174.1:0-11439 GCF_036515995.1 Pedomonas sp.
CGCTTCACGGCGACGGTACGCTGCTGACGCTCGAACGTCATGCGATAGCCGCCGATCATGCCCTTGCGAATCGTGACCGTGTCGCCAATCCGCACCGGCGGCAGGCTGCGCGCTTCGGTCTGACGCCAGACTTGGCCGTTGTCGAGCGTGACCACGTAACCGGAAATGCCCTCGCGCAGCTCGGCAATGGCCGCGCTGATCTCGTTCACCGCTTCCTCGCCGTCAGCCTTCGGCGCGCTGGCCGCACCGAAGGCTGCGAGCCGCTCCTGCTCCTTGCGGGCCTTGGCTTCCTCTGCCGCCTTGGCCGCCGCAACCTCGGCGGCCCGGCGCTGCTCGGCCAGCTTGGCCGCAGCCTGAGCGTCCGTTGCCGCCAGAGCCGAGTCGTAGCAGGCAAGCCGCTTCGCGCCGTCACTGATGGACGCGCAGGCCTTGAAACCCTCGATCTGTGCGCTGGCGCTGCCGCCCGCCAAAAGAGCCGCTGTCAGCGCCACGTGGAAGATGCCCTGCCTCATCCTCGGTATTCCCCTTCTTCGGTCGTTGCATCCGCATACCGTCGCGCTATGGCTTACTGGAGAAATACGGGGGCGACAATGTCACATCATGAGTCTCCGGCGCAGTGCCAGAACTGCGCCGCGGAGCTGAGCGGACCCTATTGTTCGGCGTGCGGCCAGCACGCCGTGCACCTGCATCGGCCGATCTGGGAAATTGCCGAAGACTTCCTGCACAGCGTCGTTCACTTCGACGGGCGGTTGTGGACCACCCTGCGCTCGCTGTTCCTCCGGCCCGGACAAATGACCATGGACTGGGCCGATGGCCGTCAGGCGCGCTATGTGCCGCCTATCCGCCTGTTCATCTTCACGTCGCTCCTCCTGGTGATCACCCTGACGCTGAGCGACGTGGCGCTGCTGCGTCTCGTGTCCGATCCCACGCGCCCGGCCGCCACCCTCTCCGTGGACGGCGGCGTGGTCATTCCCGAAATCTCTCTGGAAGTGCTCAGCATCACGCCTGATCTCCCACCGGCCGATCCGGTGGTGGACGACGCCAGACTCCGGCAGCTGCTTCAGGACGGCGGCGGCGTTCAGGATGCAGACGAGACCCGGCTCGCCTCCCGCATCAGCAGCGGCGTCAATGCGCTGGCAGCGGACCCCCGCCTGTCCAATCAGGTCATCGGCAAGTCCCTCAGCCGCTTCATGCTGCTGGCCGTGCCGCTGATGTCGGTGCTGCTCTGGCTGTTCTACCGCCGCCGCTTTCTTGCCGAGCATGTGGTATTCGCGCTCAACACCCACACCTTCTTCTTCATCGGCCTGCTCATCGCCGTGTTCCTGGTGTGGATCAGCCGGGGCCTGATCCCCGGCGGCTGGCTGCTGACCATCCTCTGGACAGGTTACAGCGCCCACTTCCTCGTGGCATTGAAACGCATGTATCAGCAGGGGTGGACAGCCACCGTCATAAAATCCGCAGTCATCACAGTCCTTTACATGTCCTCCCTGCTCGTTGCCGGCATGCTCCTGCTGGTTCAATTCTTGAAGTCTTAAAAGCAAGGGCTTGACAGCCATGGTGTGTTACATAGATAGTACACCAGATCACACAGGAAAATGGCGGTCATGACCCAAAACTGGCGCGAAGACCAACCCATATACCGGCAGATCCGAGATCGGATCATCGACGGCATTCTGGATGGCAGCTTCAAGGAAGGCGAAGCCCTGCCAAGCGTGAGGACCGTGGCCGTTGAACTTCAGGTCAACCCCCTGACTGTCTCCAAGGCCTATCAGGAGCTGCAGCAGGCAGGCGTTGCCGAGCCCCGCCGCGGCCTTGGGTTGTTCGTCGTGCCCGGCGCCCAGCAACAGCTGCAATCCGCCGAGCGGGACAACTTCCTCAGCAAGGAGTGGCCGGAGATTGCCTCCCGCATCAGGAGGCTTGGGCTGTCCCTGAATGATCTGCTGGCCGCAGAGGCTGCGCAAGGGGGTGAACAATGATTGTACAAGCCAATGGACTGGCCAAGCGCTACGGCCAAGTCGAGGCGCTGAAGCCGACGACGTTTTCCATTCCGCCGGGCCGCATCGTCGGCATCATCGGGCCGAACGGCGCGGGCAAGAGCACGCTCGTCAACGCCCTGCTGGGCCTTATCAGCCATGAGGGGCAGCTGGAAGTGCTCGGCCGCCGCCCGCTGGAGCAGCGCGCCAGCCTGATGCACGACGTCAGCTACATCGCAGACGTCGCCACCCTGCCCCGCTGGATCAAGGTAAAGGACCTCCTCAACGTCGTTGAGGGCATTCACCCGCGCTTCAATCGCCAGATGGCGGAAGAGCGGCTGGCCCGCACCAACGTGCGGCCGAACGCCCGAGTGCGCGAGCTCTCCAAGGGCATGATCGTGCAGCTGCACCTCTCGATCGCGCTCTCCATCGACGCCCGCCTGCTGGTTCTGGACGAGCCGACCCTCGGCCTCGATCTCATCAACCGCCGCGCCTTCTATGACGCGATCCTGAGCGACTTCTTCGACGAGACGCGCTCGATCATCGTCACCACACATCAGGTCGAGGAAATCGAGCACGTCCTCACCCACGTCATGATGATCCGTCAGGGCGAAGTGGTGCTGGATGCCAGCCTCGACGAACTGAGCGAGCGCTTCGCTGCCGTGGATGTGCCGGACGCCCGCCGCGCCGAAGCCGAGGCGCTGAAGCCGGTCTATTCCCGCCGCGCCATCGGCCGCACCAGCTACGTCTACGACGCCGCGCCGCGCGACCGGCTGGAAGCCCTCGGCGAGCCTCGCCGGGTGTCGCTTGCGGATCTGTTCGTCGCCACCGTCCAGCCCAAGGGAGAGGTCGCATGAAAGCCTTCCTGACCCTTCTGAAATCGGAACATCTCGAGCATCGCGGCGGCCAGCTGTGGACGCCGGTCATTCTGGGCGGCCTGATCATCATCCTGCTGATCGCAGGCATGCTCCATGAAGGCTCGATGATCATCAGCCTGGCGTCGGACAACTCGGAGGTCACCATCCGCACCGTCGAGGATGCGCACCGCGTCCTGCGCGATGAAATCGGCGAGGAAAAGATCGGCCCCGTGCTTCAGGGGCTGGCGTTCGCCTCCAGCTACTTCGGCATCGCCATCCTCATGATCGTCGCGGCGGTCGTGAGCTACTTCCAGATGGTCGGCAGCATGCACAACGAGCGCGCCGACCGCTCGGTCCTGTTCTGGAAATCGATGCCGGTCAGCGACATCGAGGTCACGCTCGCCAAGTTCGTCTCCGCCACCTTCGGCACCATCCTGCTTGCCGGCGTGATCGGCGTGGCTGTCTCGGCCATCGGCATCATCGTGCACTCCATCAGCGGCCCGCTGGGCTCGACGCCGGAGTGGGGCGTCATCATCCACCCGAGCGTCATCGCCTCCACGCTGACGCTCGGTTTCAGCCTCGCGGTTTTCTACGTCCTCTGGGCCGCGCCGGTGTACGCCTGGATCCTGCTGGCATCCGCCTGGGCTCCCCGCTCTCCGCTGCTCTACGTAGCCGTGCCGCCAGTGGCCATCGGCATCCTCGAGCTCCTGACCACCCGGGAAGGCAGCTGGCTGTGGCGCGAGATCGGCTCGCGCGTCAGCGGCTCCATGCTGCGCTACGACGGCACGGTCGGCAACGCCCACCACACCGCCGGCAGCCTGTCCCGCGCCCTGATGCAGCCGGTCAGCGAAATGGTGGTGCAAGCGGCAGCCAGCCCGCGCTTCTGGCTGGGTCTGGTGCTGGCTGCCCTGTTCATCTGGGGTGCCAGCGAGATCCGCCGCCGCCGGATCGCGTAACGGTTAAGCAACGGTTTCTAGTAAGAATATATAGCAAATATACCCGTCTGGTCGTTGCTGGCAGCAAACCTCATCGGCATCCTGCGAACGGGCCGGTCCACAAGACCGGCTCGTTTTGCCTTGAGGGAGCCGGTTTCCAGCGATGGACTATTACGCTCGCGTATGCCGTTTCGTCGAAGAGGTCAGGGCCGTCCGTACCGAGGCGGAGCTCATCCGTCTGGTCACCGAGATCCTGAACGAGTTCGGGTTTCAGCACTTCGCCCTCGTCAGCCACGTGGATCTGGTCGCTCCGCCCGAGGGCACCGTGCGCATCATCAATTACCCCTCCATCTGGAAGGCACGCAGCGCCGAGCAGCGATACTACGCGGATGACCCGGTACTGCTCACCGCCCAGCGGCTCGCCCTCCCCTTTACGTGGGACGATATTCCCCGGCACATCGACCTGACCCGCCGCCAGCGCGTCATTCTCGACGAGGCCAAACTGGCCGGGTTGCCGGCCGGCTATACGGTGCCGATTCACGTTCCGGGGCAGATTTCAGGCTCCTGCACCTTCGTCTATGAGCCGGGCAGCGTCGATCCCGCCTGCTTCCCCGCGGCCCATTACGTCGGCATCTATGCCTTCAACGCCGCCCTCAAGCTCTCGGGCCGCAGCGCTGCGGCAAAGGCCGGGCGCGTGCGGCTGACCAACCGCCAGCGCGAATGCCTCTCCCTGGCCGCGCGCGGCAAGTCTGACTGGTCCATCGGACAGCTGCTCACGCTGAGCCAGCAGACCGTGCACATGCACATCGAACTGGCCAAGGGGCGGTATAACGTCTCCTCGCGTGTGGAAGCCGTGGTGCGCGCTCTGTTCGACGGGGAGCTGGCCTTCGCCGACATCCTGAAGTCCGACACGCCGGCGGACGACGACCACTGACAGTGCCGCCCCCGAGCAGGCGCGGGCAATACCCCTAGGCAGCTGTATCGACCATCCCGCCCTGTACTGGCGATGCTCCCTTCACGCGAACCGAGGGGGGGACAAAGCGTGGTCCAGATCATCGAGTGGCACAATCGCGAGGCTTTCGCCGACACCATCGAGCAGATCCATCGCCTGCGCAAACAGGTGTTTATTGACTTCTACAAATGGGACCTGAAGCACGAGAACGGGTTGGAAATCGACGAGTTCGACCAGCCAGAGGCGCTCTATCTCTTCGACCGCGATCCGGCGACCGGCACCGTCATCAGCAGCATGCGCCTGTTGCCGACCACCGGGCTGCACATGATGGAGCCGCTGTTTTCTCACCTGTGCGCCGTGGACTACCCGCGCGGCCCGCACGTGTACGAAGGCTCCCGCCTGCTCTACAACCCGGTTCTGCAAGCAGCGGATGAAGCCACCGTGCTGCGGGCACGGCGGCGGTTCGCCCTTGGCCTGCTGGAGTTCTGCCAGCACTGGGGCATCCATGAGTTGATCTTCGTCACCCACGCCAAGTTTCTGTCGCGGCTGGTCAACTATGACTGGGACGTCCGCCCGCTCGGCCTGCCGACCATGGACGGCACGCAGCAGGTCGCCGCCATGCGGCTGATCCTGACGCCGGACACGCTGCACAGACTGCAGACCCAGTTCAACCACTTCGAGCCGGTGCTGGAACGCTGGCCGCCCGCTCCGCGAAAGGCCGCCTGACCATGCGCTACGCAGACCATGCCGCGCACCTGCTGGAGCAGGGCTACACCATCGTCCGCAACGCTGTGCCGGCCGAGCAGATCAGGCCCGTTCGCGCCGAGCTCTCAGGGCATCTGGCAGCAACCCCCACTTGCGAAGGCGACTTCTACGGCTGGAAGACCGTGCGTCTGGGCGCGGTCTTAAGGAAGTCACGTGCCAGCCATGCGCTGGCGCTTCATCCGGCCATCCTGCAGCTGGCAGACGCCGCTCTCGGGCCGCATTGTGACTGGTTCCAGCTGAACCTGTCCCAGGTGATCGCGCTCCACCCCGGACAGCCGATGCAGGCGCCGCACCGGGATCAGGATATGTGGCACGGCGGGCCCAAAGGGAGCATCGAATACCAGATCAACGTCATCTGGCCGCTGACCCGGTTCACGCCGGAGAACGGCGGCACGGTGCTCTGGCCGGGCAGTCATAGGCAGCAGGATGCCGGCATTCTGCCAATGGATCAGTCACTTGCCGTGGTGGCCGAACCGGGAGATGCTCTGGTGTATCTGGGATCGCTGCTGCACTGCGGCGGCGCCAACCGCACCGACCAGCCGCGCGAGGGGCTGGTGATGAGCTACAGCCTCGGCTGGCTCAAGTCCTACGAGAACAACTTCCTCGCCTATCCGCCCGAAGTCGCCCGCAATTTCGCGCCCGAGGTGCAGGAGTTGCTGGGCTACCGCATTCACCGGCCCAATCTCGGCAACTGTGAGGGCCAGTCACCGGCGCTCCTGCTGCAAGAGGGAGAACTCAGCGGCCGGGCGAAGGACGAACTGCTGCCGGAGCAGATCGACAAGCTGCGCGCATGGCGTGAGGCCATGGAGCAGAGGGGGTCCGCCTGATCAGAGCACTTCACGACACCATCAGAACGCAGCCGCTCCCGATCCGCACGGACCAGGAGCGGGCTGACGTATCTTTGAACGCTAACGCGTCGGATCGTCAGGAAGCGGCTTCCAGAGCGCGCTTCACCGAATCCCAGCGGGCGTGATCCAGCCGCACTCGGTCATAGACGCTGTTGCAGAAGGCGCGCATTTCCGGATCGAGCTGCTCGTTGGCGAGCACCGTCTCGAACTGGTCGCGCAGGACGTTCTCGCCCCGCTCAACCTCGGCAATGGCAGCCTTGGTATCGTTCTGGAACAGGGACCGCAGGTTCATGAAGCTGCGATGGGCCGCAGCCGAGAAGGAACCCGACTCTTCCGGCTCACCGCCACGCATCTGAACACGGCTTTGGAAGTCGTGGATAATGGCGCGCCGCTCCTGGGCAAGCTGGTGGAAGCTCGCCTTGATCGACGGATCCTTGGCGACATCAGCGGCCTCTTCATAACCATTTACGCTATCAATCAGGGTCTCGATGAGATCGTTCAGGGCCTCGATGTCATTCGATCGGTTCTGCATGCTGCGTCTCCTTGGGCTTGACCATTTGTCTAACGCCCCCTCCGCACTCCGGTTTCACGGCCACGCATCGCAAGCCGTAGCCGGACGCCCCCGAGAGGCAGGCTGAGGAGGGCACGCGCAGATTCCCTGGAAGCCGCAGATTCGCTGGCGTTTCGGAAAATCGCGAACCAATACGTCAAGCCTGAAAATCGGGAACTGCTCGAGGTTCGCCCACGTTCATAGGGCATCGGCGCTTCAGGTGCCGATCCAGTAGGGAGAATGAAGATGGCCGAGAACAAAGATCGTGGCACGTCCAATCGCGGCTTCGCTTCCATGGACGAAAACAAGCAGCGTGAAATCGCCAGCAAGGGTGGCCAGAGTGTGCCGCCTGAGAAGCGCAGCTTCTCGCAAGACCCGCAACTGGCAGCGGAAGCAGGCCGCAAGGGCGGTCAGGCCAGCGGCGGCAACTTCGCCAATGACCCCGAGCGCGCCTCCGAAGCAGGCCGCAAGGGTGGCCAGGCCAGCGGCGGCAACTTCGCCAATGACCGGCAGCGTGCAGCTGAAGCCGGACGCAAGGGTGGCGAAGCCAGCCATGGCGGCGGCCAGCAGAGCCAGTCGTCGGGCGGTGGCCAGCAGGGCCAGCGTGGCGGCGGTGGTGGTCGCGGTGGCAGCGACCGGCAGCGCTAAAGCCCGGCAGTCTTCAGGCAGACCGGTTTGACGCCGGAACCTGGAGCGAGCACCTGAACAGGATGCTCAAAGCAGTCTCCGGCCCCCAAATGACCGGAACGTATGCAGACAGGGCCGACCCGCAGGGGCCGGTCCTGTCTTTTCATAACGCGCGCCGATCTCTCTCGACCGATGGTTGTAGTCTGCCAAAACCCCGCGGAAGCCGCAGCCGGTTATTATTTTTCGGATATCTCACCAAAGAGACGATTTTTTTTTGGAACCCTATCTGCCTAGGGACGTTCCGATGATTGCAAGGACGACATCCTGCCTTTGAGCCCTTGCAGACCCCCCTTCCCGGCCGCGAACACGACCCGCCCCATTTCAGTCGCGGCCGGGATCTTTTTCTCCAAACCCTCCGAACTAAACCTCCGGTAGCAGGCGCGGTTCCGCTTCGGCCGGCTGCCAGCCGGAGCGAGCCGTGCACAGGGAATTGTCCTGGTGCGCCGGCATAGCGCACTGGCCCGCTCCGGCTGGCTCCCAAGCTCCCGTCACCGGCAGACTCCCGTCACCGGATGGGCTGGAAACTCTCTGGCAGAAACTGAGGCAGCTTTTTCAGTTCATCACGAGACTGGGCCTGGATCATTACCCGGTCCCCTTGCGGTGAAACCGAAAGCATCTCGTATGGTGCAACGACCTCGCGCTGTCGGTCACCGGGGGTTTTTGGCAGGGTGAGGTGGGCGTAATTACGGCCGTCCCGAACAACGAATTCGTTGATCGTACCGGCCTGTTCGCCGCTCGGCATGATAACCGGCTTGCCGACCAGTTGCTCACGCCTGTCTCCCCCTGCCTTCAGACGGCTCTCTCCTTCCTCATCAAGATAGGCCTCAAGCGGCTGCAGCCTGCCGCCTGCCGAAGGTTCGAGGCTGTCCGGCGTCGTGGCGGGCGAGGTTGAGGGTGTCTCCGGCGCGCCAGGTGGCGTTGCCGGAACGCCGGGCGCCGGACCGGGTGTGGTCTCCGTTCCCGGCGCTTCCGGAGTTTGATAATCGCTGACGTCCGGGGGCGTTTCGCCCTCTGGCAGCGGATTGGCAGGCTCGGGCGGGCGATCTTGCACACGGGCGGGCGCCTCGTTCTGCCGCCGGGATGTCGTGTCCTGCGCGCCCTGCGCAGCAACCGGCCCTGCGCTGGCAATCAGGCATACCGCCGTTGCAGCAAGCAAGCGACTGTGCATGGGATGTCTCCCTAAAAAAATACAGTTGTCAGAATCCGTGTTCAGAGTAGCGCCGCAAGCATGCGCGCTGCGCCTTGTCCTCAAGCCGATCGGGCCTGGGCGGCGCGGGAAACGCGGCAACAACCACGCAAGAGAATACCCTTCTCGGAAAGTTCCAGACTAACGAGCGCCCGATGCACCGGTTCCTGCATGACAAGCACGGCGGGAACCCGACAAACGGTCATGGCGTTCTAGCAACGACAAAGGTCAAAACCCATTTCACAGTGCAGGAGCTGTCCATGGCAACTCGCGATTCCCTTCAAGAAGGCGGAGATATGGCCACCCAAGCCGGGCGTCTCAAAGACGATGCGGTCAACCTTGCAGGTGCCACCGGGGCCGAAGTGCGTCGCAGCATGACCGCGGCCGCCGAAACACTGGGCGATGCTGCCCGTCGCCTGATGGATACAACCCGCAGCGCCAGCCGCGAAGGCTTGGACCGCGTGAGCCATCAGGTTGAAGAGCGTCCGATTTCAAGCATTGCGATTGCAGCCGGGGTGGGATTCCTCATCGGCATGCTGATGCGCCGCTCGTAAGGGCGCGATGGCGTAAATGACCAGGCGCAACTGGACACCATTAATACTCGCCGTTGCCGGTCTGACCATCGCCATCGTTGTCGGTCTTGTAGGTATAGGGCTGATCTTCTCGGCCCTGTACCGCACGATCGCCGCCGAATTGGGGGTCGTTGCCGCCACGTGGATAACAGCCGTTCTTTTGATCGTGCTGTCGATCATCGGCGTGCTGGCGCTGATTCAACTGATCCGTTCTATGCTGGTCGAGCGGGAAATCGCCGAGCAGAAGGTGGATACAGGCGAATCAGAAGGCATGTTGGGTGGGCATCTCAACATCGTCAGCACGGCAACAAATTACATTCGCCGCTTCCCCATGCCCGCACTCGGCGTTGCAGTTGTAGGCGGAATTGTTTTTGCAAAGAGCCCTGCCGTGCGCCGCATGGTCTGGCGCTCGATTATGCGGGTATTTTGACGTAAAAGGGACGCCCGGGCGGCGTCCCTTTTTTCTTCTAATTGCTGATTTCCAACTGACGCATCCCGCCCCGCAAATTTGCGCGGCCACTTCCTGTTTATACTGCGCGCACTCATGGGAAGAAAATCACAGGGCGGCCTCAGCCCGATGACCCTGGCTTTCGCCATCTATAGTTTGCGCAATCTCAGCCATGTTTCCGTGCTGCAGGATTATCTAAATCTCAGTAATTATTGACGAAGCCGGCGATACCTGAAGCCGGGGAGGAACCCGGCTGATTATGGCAACGTTCCTATTGATATGGGTGCCGGCTACGAGCATTCCTGCCCGGCGCCCCGTCCTGGCACCAACCGGTGCACAGTATTCATGATGTAAGGAAGGCGTCCATGACCCGAGCTCCTGAATATGACGAACCCCAGCATACCGGGAACCCGAAGAAGGATCGGGAACCCGGGATACCGCCCGTTCAGGCCCGGCAAGGAAAAACGCTGGGCGTGCAGCGCTATGTGCTGTTCACGGGAATTACTCTGGTCATCCTCGGGTTCATTATCGCCTATGTGGTTGTAGCGGCCTGACCGTTCCTGCGGCGCGCCACATTCTTGATGCCACGCTTTGAGCGTGCCGCCTCCCACTGGCGCGCCCGCAGCGCTTAGCCTTCCGCTGCCCCGCAGTCGGGTAAAAGCATTGCGGCAAAGATGTCACACTATTGATCGAAAAAAGCACTACTGCGGCGCTCGTGCGGCGGAACCCGGGTCAACCACTCCCTTCCGGCTCCGTTTTTCCCAACCAGAACAACGCTATATCCTTAATATAATTGCTCTTTTTTTATCGCGCAGCCGACTAAGTGCCAAAATTTCACACCGGAACATTACAAATCATTGATCGTTCAAATCCACGCACCGACCATTTTGTTGCACATGCGTGTCTTCCCCATTCCACATGTCTTGAGGAAACCAAGATGCGGAAATTTGTTCTCACGACGACCAGTTTGATGGTCTTAGCCGGAGTCTCCGTACCCGCCTTTGCGCAGGAGGGTGAGCCAACTCCAACCTGGTATTACGGCATTAAAGGCGGATTGACCCGGCCACTCGATGCGGACTTTGACCGGAATGATAACGGCAATTTCGCCTATCGGGTTGACCCCAAACTGGGCTGGGCCGTGCTCGGCCATGCGGGCTACGACATGGGCCGCATCCGCCTGGAAGCGGAGCTCGGCTATCACCAGTCGTCAGTCGATTCTGTCTGGATTGCAGATCCCCTGCGGGTTTCACCCCCGGGCGTCTATGACGATCCTGACGGCAAGGTAAAACTCTACAACATCATGGCCAATGTGCTGTTCGACATTGTCGAATGGCAGGGCTTTACCTTCTCCGCAGGTGGCGGTGCCGGTTACGGCATGGTCTCGCTGAAAAACGTTGCCGCCACTGACGGCGCGCCGCATCTTGTCGACAAGGCCGACAAGGAGTTCATGTGGCAGGCCATCGGTGCCCTCAGCATGCCGCTCAACGAGCGCATCGATCTGACGGCGGACTATCGCTACCTGCAGACGGGCAAGCTGGACCTCATTCCTGAAAATGGTGACGTCAAGGGTAAGTACAAGACCCACATGTTCCTGATTGGCGCCCGCTTCAAGCTGGGCGGGGCAGAGCCCGCACCGGAGCCGGCACCGCCGCCGCCGCCAGCTCCG
>NZ_DATBUP010000175.1:0-11823 GCF_036515995.1 Pedomonas sp.
CCCGGCGGTAGCTGTGCAACAGATCCGCTCATGCATCGAGCCGTCAGAATTCCGAGGGCAACGCCAGGGGCATTTACATCAGTGCCATACCAGGCGCCCGGTGGCCTGTGGGAGATCCTACCCCAACTTCCAGGGTCAAAAATTTCGTTAACGCGATCAGGCGACGGCAGCCAATGCCTAAGCGCGGGCGTGTCTAGGGCGCAAGACTGCGTTTGATAGAACGTTTTGGCTTCAATAGGTTATACTGTCGACGCCGGTTCCAATCCACCCAACCAGCAGGTATGCCTCGTTCGCTCTGCACCGCCTGCCGCCATTGCGGAACGGCGAAAAACGCTTAGAGAAAAGGCATGGGACGGAAACCGACATCTGTGAATGCCAGCCGCACCTGGATCCTAGCTGTCCGGGAGGCGGAAGACGCGGTCGGACAGGGACGTGCGCCACGGGCGCCTACGCGGCCGGGGCGATAGGCAATGGAGATGGCGGACGGACTCGATATTTTCCTGCAGGTCTGCAGGTCGGGAAGTTTTGCCGCTGCGGCGCGGCAGGTCAATGTGTCGACGGCTTCCGTCTCGCGCCAGATCGCAACGCTTGAGGACCGGCTGAAGGTGCGATTGTTCAACCGCGGGCAGCGGGCGCTCACTTTGACCGAAGGCGGGGAAATGCTGCTGCGGCGCGTGCGCCCGCTCCTGGAGCAACTGGAAGACGCGCTGGACGAGATTGCCCTGCTCGAGGCGCGCCCGCGGGGCCTCCTGCGGGTGGGAACCCGCGCAGTGGCCGCCGAGTGGCTGATCACCGCCCTGCCGCGCTTTCTCGAAGAGAACCCGGAGGTGGACGTGGAGCTGCTCGTCCTCAGCGATGAGGATGCCGATCTGGTTGCAAGCAACATCGACGTCGACATCCGCTATACACGCCCCAATCGCACCGATCTCATCGCGCGGCTACTTGCGCCGGCCTCCCTCGTCCTGGTGGCGAGCCCAGCCTACCTGGCCGTGCACGGCACGCCCCTGACCCCGGCGGACCTGCGCGACCACGACATAATTCTCTACCAGCCCATCACGGAGCAGACCGACTGGTCGCTGAGGGACCGGGACGGGCGCACGACCGACATTACCCCGAAGGGCCGCCTGCGCGTCAACGACGGCTTTGCCCTCGGACGGGCGGCCGTTGCGGGGATCGGCATCGGGCTGCTGCCGCTGAAGGAGGCGGAGCGCGAGATCCTCTCGGGGCGCTTGGTGCGGCTCCTGCCCGATCATCCGGTCGTGCAGCCAACCATCGGCGGCGACGGCATATTTGCGGTTTATCAGCGCGTTCCCTACCAGACCGGAAAACTGCGGGTCTTTCTGGCTTTTCTGCAGACAGTCTTCGCCGCGCCGGCTTCCGCCTGAGGCCGCCACCGTTACGCATAACGCAACGGGCATTTACGCAATTGGGGGCTGTTCGCGCGTCTGGTTTTTCCGACACAAATGGCAGCGCCGCCGCACAGGCGCGCCAACCAGTCCGACGATCGGGGAGGATCAGACGTGTACGACTATATCATCGTTGGCGCCGGATCATCCGGCTGCGCCCTGGCCAACCGGCTTTCTGCCGATCCGGCATCGCGCGTGTTGCTGATCGAGGCGGGGCCCGAAGACAGGAACTGGCTCATCCACATGCCGCGCGGCAATGCGCGTTTGCTCGGCGACCCCAAGCACAGCTGGATCTTTCAGCCGGTGCCGAGCGCTGGGTCCAATCGGCCGGAGTTCTGGATGGGCGGGCGGATGCTTGGCGGGTCGAGCTCGATCAACGGGCAGATGTACGTCCGTTGCCAGCCGCAGGACTTCGATGGCTGGGAGGCGGATGGCTGCACCGGCTGGGGTTGGAGCCACATGGCGGGCCACTTCAACGAAATGGAAAATCATGCCCTGGGCGGGGCGGAACGCCGCGGCATGGGCGGCCCGATCGGGATCAGCCAGCACGACGACCACCTGCCGCTGTGCGATGCCTTCATTGAGGCCGGACGGCGCATGGGACTGCCGGTCAAGCAGGACTTCAACGAGGGCGATCAGGAGGGCATCGGCTACTATCAGCGCAATATCTGGCGCGGTCGGCGGGTGTCCGCAGCGAAGGCCTTTATCGATCCGGTTCGTCATCGCCGCAACCTCGAGATTGTCACCGACCTGGTCGTCAGGCGGGTGCTGATCAAGAACGGCCGGGCCGTCGGGATCGCGGCCGATGGCCCGCACGGGCCGATCGAGCGCCGCGGGCGCGAGGTGATCCTGTCGGCAGGAGCGCTCAATTCGCCGCGACTTCTCCAATTGTCGGGCATCGGTCCTGCCGCTCTCCTGCAGACGCTCGGCATACCGGTCGTGGCGGACCGTCCGATGGTCGGCGCCAACCTGCGCGACCATCGCATGCTGCCGATGCTCTACCGGCTGAATGCCGCCAGCCAGAACCACGAATTCTCCGGCTGGAGGCTGGGCCTCAACCTGCTGCGCTACGCCCTGCGAGGCCGCGGGCCGCTGACCTATGCCTCCTTCGAGGCGGGCGCTTTCGTGCGCGCCGCGCCTGACAGCCGGCGCGCCGACATACAGATCATGATGGGCCCCTTCTCGTTCGAGCCCGGCGAGGGCAAGGTGGCCATGCATCCATACCCGGGCTGCTTCGTCGGCGCATATGCGATGCGCTCACGCAGTCAGGGCGAGGTGCGGATCACCGGCCTGGACCCCGAGGCCCCGCTCGACATCCGGCCCAACTGGCTGGCCGATCTCTATGATCAGGAGATGGCCGTTAAGGGATTCCGTCTGATCCGGCGCTTCTTTTCCAGCCCGCCGCTCAGCAACTATGTGGTGAGCGAGGACCGGCCCGGCCCCGCCGTGGAGAACAACGAGGACATCGTCGCCGCCTATCGCCGCGACGGCAACTCCTCCTACCATTTCGTCGGCACCTGTCGGATGGGCTCCGATCCGGATTCCGTCGTTGACCCGCAGCTTCGCGTGCGCGGCGTCAGCGGACTGCGCGTGATCGACTGCTCTGTCATGCCGAGCCTCCCCTCGGGCAACACCAACGCCCCCGCCATGGCCATGGGCCTGCGCGCCGCCGAGATCATCCGCGCTTCCGCTCTCGAGCCGGCGTGAACGGCCGTCGCGCGGATAGCCCGAGCGCTGCCGGCTGAAGTCGTTGCCGAGCGGCGCGCTCTGCTCCAACCCTGGTTTCTCGAAAGTATCGCCGGGGCGATGCGGTCAGCGCAGTGTTTCTGGTTTGTTCCAGAGGCTGCGGAACGCGTCGAGAACGTATCGGGGCGAGAGCGCAAGCCTGATGCTCAGCGCAGCATGTCTGCAAGTTCGCCGACCTCCGACAAGGCACGGGCCGCGTCGTTCAGGTGTGTGCAGCCTGCCATGCCTCTGAGCTGGACGAGAACGCTTTCCCGCAGTTTGGCCAGTGGCATGCCGATCAGCGCCGCAAGGCTTGCCGGGGCATCAAAACATTCACGATAGGGCAGCAGCATTGGCTGCGGCGTGAGCGTAAGCACCCTGCGGGTCGAGGCATCAACTGTCGCTGTTAGAGCATACTCATGGACCCCAGCCCGGCCCCCATCGGGAAGAGAAGCGGTGTCCTGGAACATGGCCTCGATATGGATGTCGCCGTCGACCCAGACGTCGATCCGGCGGATCCGTCTTACGCTCGGTCCATGGCCGGGCGGCAACGCATGAAAGGCATCCTGATCGCCGCCCCGGTTCAAGTTCGGGACGCGCCGCACATCTTCAGGGCCAAATGTTCCCGCAAGGCTGCTTGCCCCTGGCCGGAACCCAACGCAGGTTCCAACCGGCGGGATCTGTTTGCCCGCTTCAGCCTCCACCGGCCCGGCGGCATCGGGCCAGTAGAGCCAGGCAACGTCAGCGATAATACTGATCCCGACCAGGTCATCCAGCATCACTCTTGCCGGCCGTGCAGCGATCGCTTCCCCATCGACCTCCTGCCTGATCGCTGCCCGTAGCCCGCGCAGCGAGTTGCGTCCCACCAGGTTCTCAATACCAGGAATTCTCGGCGCAGCCTCGATCTCCTGAATGACCCTGCCGCTGGTGATTCTGGCCTGAAGGCTTTCCTCCGCCACGCGAACCACATCATCTGACGTTCCAAGTGTCAGCAGATCCGTGCCGCGTGCTGCGACCAGAATATCACCGCTGCGCCCCATAGGACGGTCAACATCAACCGAAATGGCGCGGCGCACGGAATAGGGCCGGCGGGCAGGCACAAACCCGCTCGTGTCGCAGGCCTGCCCTACTCCTGAAATCTCCGATGCCATAAGTGTCATGGTCACACCTGAAAGCCTGTTAGACGGGCTACCACCGGCGCCGCGCGCGTAGATCACATCGAACCCAGCAGCACCGTCAAGCGGTTTTACTACGCCGCCGGAGGGAACCCGCTCATATATCGAACAAGCTACTGGGGCAGCACGCCGGATATAAGACACGCGGGGCATCCAAAGGCCAGTAACATCGCCAGGTCAGGGCTGGCGTGCTCTCATGCAGGAGGCCACGATAAGCCTCATCTCGGTTGACCGTCCCTCCTCATTTCTCTGGTGATCCTGGTCGCCGCTTAAACGCCGGCAGGATGCGGCGCGTCCCGTGAGACCTGTCATGATCATCAGTAGACCATCGGGTGCCCTAAAGTTCTATTCTTAAGACAATATCCGAGTAGGCCGTTAGGAGCTTGCCATAGCTCCGCACTGGAACAGGAAGCATGTGTATGACCGGCGCACCACGCCTCAGCACCCAAAGGCTGGCAGCCTTTTCGGCGATCGGCATCGCAACAGGAGGCTTCAATATTCCTCTGCAGGCGTTCTTGCCAACTTTCTACGCCACGACCATGGGCCTGGGTATTGAGACCGTCGGCCTGGTTTTTCTGGCCAGCCGGCTCTGGAGCGCCTTCAGCGATCCGATCGTCGGCTGGCTGTCGGACCATACCAGCAGCCGCTTCGGCAAGCGCAAATCCTGGATCATGGGGGGCGGGCTCCTGTTCCTCGTCTCGACGCTGGCGATCTTCATCCCGCCTGAAGGGGTCGGCATCGCCTGGCTCGGCATCGGGCTTCTCGCGCTTTGCCTCGGCTGGACGGCAGTCTCGACCCCGCTTTATGCATGGGGTGGAGAATTGTCGGATGATCCGAAGGAGCGGGCGCGCATCCAGGCCTTCATCCAGACCGCCGTTTCCCTCGGCATCTTTCTTGTTCTTCTGATGCCATCCCTGTTCGATGCACTGGGCGTCGGCGATCTGGCGCTGCGTGTCCGGGCGATGGGGCTGTTTGTTGCAGTCGCCACGATCGTCGGGCTGTTTCTCATCATCACCTTCTTTCAAGAAACCCCCGCCAGGCATGTCTCCCGGCCGCGCCTTGCGGATCAGAAGGCGGCGCTTGCGGAACTGGCGCGCGATCGACTGCTCTGGCGGATCATCGCCTCGGATTTTTTCGTGTCGCTGGGCCAGGGCGCAAGAGGCGCAGTCTTTGTCTTTGTCGTCAGCCATTACATGGGGCTGGGCATCGCCAGCATACTCCTTCTGATCCAATTCCTGTTCGGCATCCTCGCCGCGCCGCTCTGGGCCCGCATCAGCTATCGCCTCGGGCGTCCCAACACCCTGATCCTGGCGGAAGTCATTCAGGTCGTCATCAACCTCGGTCTGCTGCTGCTCACGCCCGAGCGCGTCGAGCTTCTGGTCGGCCTTGTGGTTGCCCAAGGCCTCATGCAGGGCTCCGGCAACCTCATGCTGCGAGCAATGATCTATGACATCTCTGATCGCCACCGGAAGGCGACCGGCATGGAGCGTGCGGGCCTCCTCTCCTCTGTCTTTAACGTCACGACCAATGCTGCCATGGCCCTGTCGGTCGCGATCGCGTTCTTCGTCATCGGGCAGTTCGGGTTCAATCCGACTGGTCCCAATGATGCACAGGCCCTCGCCGGCCTGCTCGGCTTCTTTGCAATCGGCCCGGCAATCGGCCATGCCATCTCGGCGCTTCTGATAATCCGATTTCCCCGGGAGCTCGGAGCGACCCGACCAGAGCAGAAGGTGGACGAAGCCTTGGTCTGATACCTGACGAGCCCACGCAGCCCTGACCGGGCGCATCCTCGAGCCATGTTTGCGCCCCAGCAGGACGCCGGGGCGACGAGGCGGCCCCGCGCAGTCGGCCAATCCCCAGCCAAACATGAATGTTGCGATGTTTTTGGAGGAAATAGATGTTCTGGAACCCTGCCCGACGGTCTCATGCCGCCCCCCTGCTGCGCCATTCGATTTCCGGACTCGCCACCGCAGCGGCGCTGCTTTGCGCAGGCGGCGCATCAGCGCAGCAGGCTGCAGGCGGAATCGAGGAGATCATCGTCACGGCGCAGCGCCGGGCTGAATCCCTGCAGGAAACGCCGATCTCGATCGTGGCCTTCAGCGAGGCCATGCTTGAGAATAAGTCCATTACCGGTATCAACGATCTGACGGCACAGGTTCCCAATTTGCAGCTGACCCCCTTCCCCGGGAACGCAACCACACAGCGCATCTACATCCGGGGCATTGGCAGCAATAACGACCAGTTTACGCAGGACCCGAGCGTTGCCGTCTATATCGACGGCGTTTACGTGGCGCGCAGCCAGGGCTTGGCAACCGAGGTCGCAGATCTGGAGCGGATCGAGGTTCTCCGGGGCCCGCAGGGGTCGCTTTACGGGCGCAATGCCACGGGCGGGGCTATCAACTTCATCACCTCGGCGCCCAAACTTGGCGCATGGAGCGCCAAGCAGACCCTCAGCATTGGCAACCTCGATCATTTCCGCTCGCGCACGCTGGTCAACATTCCCGTCGGCGAGCAGTTCGCTGCACAGTTGTCGTACTTCCGCAGCAAGCGGGACGGCATCACGGAGAACCTTGGAACAGGCGTCAAGCGCTTCGGGGATCAGGACCGTACAGCCTACCGGGCATCGCTTCTCTGGCAGCCGGCGCCGGAGTTCGAGCTGCGCTATACATATGACCGCACGGAGATCGACGATACCCCGGCCCATGCGGCATCGGTCCCACTCTATCCGGCAACCCTGAAGCGGCCAAAGGCAGGCTCGCCATTCGTGCGCAATCTGCAGCGAAACGATATCGTCTCCCAGGGCCATAATCTGACAGCGAGCTGGGACCTGTCCGCTTCCGCCCAACTGAAGTCCATCACCGCATTCCGCAAGCTCGACAGCTTCACCAACCAGGACTACCTGAGCGGGGTCTTCGGGCCCTTTGCCGCCTCCTTTGTCGTGTTCGACCAGAAGCAGGAGCAGTTCTCGCAGGAGGTGCAGCTGGTCGGCGAGATCGGCGAGCGGCTGAACTACGCTCTTGGCGCCTACTACTTCAAGGAAGACGCCGACGGCTTTGATACTGCCTTCCAACTGGCCAGCCGCCTCATCGAACGCAGCATCGGCGCCAAGAATAAAGCCTATGCGGCCTATGCACAGGCAACCTACACACCCGATGTTCTCGAGGATCGTCTGCACCTGACCCTGGGCGGGCGGTGGTCGAGAGACGAACGGCAGGCGACCTTCCAGCGATCCGTTCAGGTGGGTGCGCTGCCACCGGCAGCCGAGCCCGTTGGGCGCGGCAGCCGCAGCTTCGAGGACTTCAGCCCGAGCGCGACGTTGGCGTTCGATGTCACCGATCAGGTCAATACCTACGCCCGCGTTGCAACCGGCTATAAGACTGGCGGCTATAACGTTGGCGCCAGCTCGCTCCAGCGGTTCAGCGAGGGGTTCGCGCCCGAGGACGTCATATCCTACGAGTTGGGCCTCAAGTCAGACCTGCTTAACCGGACCTTGCGGTTCAACGTCGCCCTGTTCCGGATGGACTACAAGGATATCCAGGTCAACGTTCCCGATCCGCTCCAGCCATCGGTCATCGACGTGATCAATGCCGGCAAGGCCAGGGTCCAGGGCGTCGAGCTGGACGTGGTCATGCGCCCCTCGCCCGACCTGAACATTGCGCTCAGCTACGGCTACCTCGACGCCAAGTATACGAGCATCATCGATCCGGCGGGGAAGGATATCACCGCCAACTATCCCTACATCAGTGCGCCGAAGCACAACATCACGATGAGCCTTGAGTATACATTCCCGCCGACCCCGATCGGCACCGTCAGCGCGGTTGCGGACTATAGCTTCCAGGACAAGCAGTACAGCCAGGCCAATGACTGGCGCTACATCATCGGCGACTACGGCCTCCTCAATGCCCGGCTCAATCTGACGGATATGCCGCTCGCCTTTGCCGATGTGCGTCTTGGCATCTGGGGGCGAAATCTGACGGGCCGCGACTATTATGTGGCACACGGCAATCTGTTCGCCCCGGGCGCACTGTATGGCGAACCAAGAACCTATGGCATTGATCTGAACCTCGCCTTTTAAGGTACGGCCGCCAGTTCATGAAAATGGGCGGGGCCAGAGCAGGCCATCCGGCATCTGCCCCGCCCTGCCCCAGCAAGAGGAGCGCCCGTAGTGACATTGCATCCATCCCGATTGCAGATTCTGGCAGACAAGCAGGAGTTGCAGGAACTTGTGCTGCGTTATGCCCGTGCCGTCGATCGCAGAGAATTTTCAAGGCTTGCTACCCTCTATCATCCCGACGGCTGCCACGATCACGGCGGGATGTTCAAGGGCAGGCCCGCCGACTTCATCGAATGGCTGAAGCAGTCCATGGTCGACATGGAAACCCAGCATCTGGTCGCCAATTCACTCTTTGTTGTGGAAAGCGACACTGCACGGGGCGAGATCTACACGGTCAACTTTCACCATTTTCCGGCATCCGGCATGAATTATGTCGCCGGCGGCCGCTACCTTGACCACTATGTGCGCCATGATGGGCACTGGGTCTTCCAGATGCGCACCCGCGTTGTTGACTGGAGCGAAGAACGGCCGGCGAACGCGGGTATGACCGCCGCCACGCTCCTGCGAGGCAGCATCGGCCTCGATGATCCGTCGCGCTCTCTGTCTCCCTTCTACGACGACTGAGCAACTGCAGGTTCTTCTCGATCCGCAGGTAAAGGCGGGCTGTCGGCCAAGGGCTGCCTCCCACAGTGGGCAGCGCTTAAATAAAATAATAGAATTACCCAAAATTCTATTGCGACCTTGAAATATGATGCTCAGCCATGGTAATGATGTCCCAATACTTCTGGACCATATTTTTAATTAAATAGAGTTTTTTATAACAGGGCGATTTCGATCACGCCATTCCATAGCGTCGTTCACCGATGACCCCTGCTGGCCGCTGCCCTAGGCAGCACTGACACTCCAGAAGCCTCCATTTCTTTCAAACGCGTGTTGTCACGCGACAGGAGGGGCATTGCCCAAAGCTGTCGCAGGAGGCAACGCCAGACAGGAAGGACGCTTGCATGGACCTGATAACGGCCAATGCCCTGATCACCGGAGCTTACGACCAACTGCTCTCTCGCAAGGAGCGCGGCAATGCCACCCGCCGGAGTTTGATTCTTGCGACCATTCATCTGGGTGCAAGGCTCGGGTTTTCCAACGTTCCGCTGCGATGCATTGTCGAGGTGTCAAAATCGCGTAACATCAGCGCTATTCACTATCACTTCAAAGGCAAGGAGGGGCTGCTCCGCGAGGCCGCCCGGGCGATCAATGCGGCTTGGCCAACCGCCATCGCCCCGGAAGCGACAGTTGATGTCCGGACCATCCTTGCCCATTTCCTGCTCAATCTGGAGAAACTGAAACAGGCGGAGAACTGGGCGCAAGATGTGATTCCGTTCCTGGCACGCCTGTGTCTTGATGATGCTGAACCTGCTCAGCAGGCCGCCGCCGAACTGCTGACACCGCGCTTGGGAGAGATCTACAAGGCAATCAAACCGCATTGCCCTGACATCCCGAAGGTCCTGCTGCGTCTACGGGTCAGCAACGCCTGCCTTTTGCTTCTGACCATCTCGGCCAATCTCAATGAATGCTACCTGGCGGCGCTGGGCTGCAGCAGCGCCAACCGGGATCGAGCGGAGCATCTTGCTCAGGCGGTCGAACTGGCTGCAAGCATAGTCTGCAGTGAGCCTCCTTCATCAGAAGGTCCCGCGGCCTGTATTCTCGTAACGCAGGCCAGCACCCAGGTTGCAGCTCCCTCGACCTGATCGGCAAGACCGAGAACAGTGCGTTCCAAGCTGATGTGTCATGTTGACGAGCCGGATGCCTTTGCGGCTTTCTGCGAGGCATCCGGCTCGCCTTTACAGCCTGAACAGGAGAGTTGAATGCTGCTTCTTGTTCTAAACGCCCCTTAGCCTGGATGCCTTAGTATTCCGCCCTCGACACGCAGCGCCGCACCACGTGTCGCCGATGCCTCCCGCGAGCATGCATAGACGATCATGCTGGCAACCTCCTCAACCGTCGCCATGCGCTGCAACAATGTTGTGGGCCGCAGTGACATTGCTGCATGACGGTCTGCAGAGTCTTCTGGAATGCCATGTCTCTGGGCATAGGCCCTCAGAAAATCATCGCTGCCGCTCGACAGGGTTGGCCCGGGCAGGACGCTGTTCACCGTCACGCCCGTTCCCGCGGTCAGCTCCGCAAGACCGCGTGCCAGCGCGATTTCCGCGGCTTTGCTAACCCCATAATGGATCATCTCGGGCGGTATGTTCAGCCCCGCTTCCGACGCAACCAGAACGAAGCGGCCCCAGTTCCGTTCGAGCATTCCAGGTAGATAGGTCCGCGCCAACCGGACGCCTGACAGGACATTGACTTCAAAATGCCGCTGCCAATCATCGTCGGTTGTCTCGAAAAAGGCGGTCCAGTCAAAGACGGCGGCGTTCGAGACGACGATGTCAAAATCTGGAATGGCTTTCGCCAGGCGCTCCAGGTCCTCAAGGACCGTGACATCAGCGGCAACGCCGCTGTAGCTGCCGCACCCCTGCAAAGTCGCAAGAGCCTCATCGACAGCTGCCTGCGTTCGGCCGTTGACGATCACATGAGCACCGCACGCACCCAGCTGGCGTGCAACCTCGTATCCGATGCCCCGGGTCGACCCGGTTACAAGTGCTGTCTTGCCGGCAAGATCCACCTTCAGCATTCCAGTGCCCTCCATTGAGATCCGCAGCAAAAGAACCGGGGGCATCAACTCGAAGAGTGACATCCCCCGGCCAGGGGAAAGCTCGTTCAAAATTCAAAGCGCAGGTTGAGGCAGGAGATGCGCGGCTCACCAAGGGGGCTGCCGCCATGAAGGCTCCCGATTGCGCGTCACATTGGTTCCTGTCGGTCACGACAATGAAATCCAGCCGGGCGGATCGACACCCATAAATTGATTAGATGTGCATGTGAATTCGACAGTTCCCCACCGGCAAGACGCAAAATTTCTCGAGGGGCCCGGATGCGCCCCAACTCTACAGCGCTGCTGTCGCCTTCGAAAAGTCAGGACGAGGATATACCGCCCGGAAAACTGGCGTGAATGATGTTGACCAGCTGCAGCTGACGCTTGATGCCGATCTTTGGGAAAATCGAGCGAAGGTGGGCCCGTACCGTATTTTCGGCTATTCCCAGTTTCTGCGCGACGTCACTTACCGACAGGCCATTGGCCAGAGCCGCAGCGATGTTGCCCTCGGTCGGGGTCAGCGCGAACAGCTTGCTGACGACCGATCCTTCGATCACCCTGCTCCGCGAGGGGTCGGTCAGAAAAATGGCGATGACGGGTGTGGAGGCAGACTGCATGAAATCACGGACCGGCACCGGCTGCACGACAGCTGCGACTTCAGGCCGGCCCGAAGGGCGCTCGATCGAGAACAGGCGGCGCGCGGCGCCGACACCCTGCCGGACCTCCGTCAGCAAGGCTCGGAACGCCTTGTCCCGGGCTGCCTGGTTG
>NZ_DATBUP010000176.1:0-11908 GCF_036515995.1 Pedomonas sp.
TTCCCGAAGGCATCACCTTCACCATCCACGGCATGACCGCCGAGGGCGATCGCGTGGCGGTGGAGGCGGAGTCCCTTGGCCGCCACGTCTCGGGCAAGATGTACAACAACAAGTATCATTTCCTCGCACAGCTGCGGGACGGCAAGATCACCCGCTGGACCGAATACTGCGACACCGAACTCATCACCGATATTCTGTGCGGCGGCCAGCGTCCCGAGGGAACGGCCTGACCGCCGCCCTGCCCTGGGGGGCAGATGCAAAAAATCCTAAGGTCCTACTCTAGATCATGGGCACGCCGTCTTCCCGCGCCTGCCGCCATTCGCGGATAAAGGCGCGGGCGATGAAAAACAGCACTCCGGCCACAACGGCGGGCCACACCAGAACATAAGCCGCCATCAGAAACGTCTGCATTTTTCACCTCCTGTTTATCGGGGCCCTGTTTATCGGGCTGTTGCCGGTCTCGCCCGGCCCGGACTGGCCTGCCCGGCATCTTCCTCGTCGAAATTCCCGGTGCGCGCGGCGATCAGCCGGAAGTCGAACCGGCGCTTGCTGCGGACGGACAGCGCGCAGCAGACGATGGTGCTGACCGCATAGGCCAGCAGCGAACTGCTCAGGACCGCGTAGTCATGCAGGAAGCCGATGGCGAAGGGCGCGGCGGCAAGCGCTGCCAGCGTGCCTGTGATCCGCCCCGCGCGTGCGCCAAAAAAGCCGAACACCATCAGTCCGGCAACCACGCCGATGCCGATGACGGCAAACACATCGAACACGAGGCCGGTCACGCCCTCCATCGGAATCCAGCCGAAGCGCACCGGCAGGAACACCGCCAGCGCGGCCAGCACCGAGGCGGTAAAGGCGGCGTTCGTCACCTTGTCCCAGTAGAAGCTGGCGATCACCGGGAACACCAGCGCCCCCCACAGCGCGCCGACGAACACCAGCAGATCCAGAATATTCATCCGCCCGCCCGCAAAATAGAGCGCCGCCGCCGTCGCCACGATCATGGTGATGCGGCCGACGAACAGCATCGTGCGCGGGTTGGCATTCTTCCCGCCTGCAATATTGCGGCCGTAGATGTCGGCCATCATGATGGAGGACAGGGCCGAGAGGTCCGAGTCCGCCGTCGAGGCCAGCGAGCCGACGATCATGATGAAGAATACGCTCAGCAGCACCGGCCCCAGATAGGTGGAGGCCAGCTGCGGGATGAGGTTGTTCACATCACCGTTCATCGGCTCGATGCCCAGATAGAGCGCCACGACGCCCAGCATGCCGATGCCGATGATGGTCGCGCCATAGCCCACGGTTGCGGTGATGAACGTCGGCTTGATCAGGTCCTCCCGCACCGCGAACAGCCGCTGCGCAATCGTCTGGTTGCCGATGGCATAGGCCAGGACGGCCGCGATGTAGGGCGCGCCCTGATTGAGAAAGGCGTCAGAGGAGAAGAACGTGCTCTGCTCCGCGGTCAGGTTTCCGGCACCCTCCACGAAGACGCTCGGCCCGCCCGCTGCAAAGAACACGGCGGGCACGATGATCACCACCGCGCCCAGCATGGCGCACACCTGCACGAAATCCGTCAGCACCGAGGCGCGAAAGCCGGACCACAGCGTATAGAGGAGCACGCCCGCCGCGATGATGACCACGCCCTGGCTGAAGCTGATCGGCGAGAGCATGGAAATGAGCGCGCCGCCCGCAATGAAATTGGAGGTTAGGCTGAGCAGGCTGCCCAATACGTTCGAGCCCGCCAGCATCAGCTGGCTGGAGCGCCCGTGGCGCGCGAACATGATCTCCGCCAGCGTGTGCGCTTCCGGGGCCAGCGCGCGAATGCGCCGCCCGAACGGGTAGATGAATAAAATCATCAGCGCGCCCCACAATCCGTAATGGATGGGGCCGGAAATTCCATAGGTGTAGCCGGAGGTGGCCGAGGCATACATGGAGGCCGCCCAGATCCACGTGGCAGTCATGGAGGCGGCCGACACGCCAAATCCGATGCCGTTTCCGGCGGTCATGTAGCCGTCTGCGTTTTCTTTCCGTCTGCTGATGGAGAGCGAAATGAGAAAAGTGCCGCCGAAAAAGAAAGCCAGCAGGGCGATGGTCAAGGGAGCGCCCAGTTGTTGTAATTGAATCTCACCCACGCCGTTCATCAGCTCCTGTTCTTCGCGAACGAAATGCCCGCAGGGAAGGCGCGCCTGAAAAAGCGATCACCAGTAGAGTGACGGGGCGACCAAGATATAAAGGGCGCACCCAAACGGCCTGCTCTGTAAATTGCAGGACCGGCGGCATTGCTGCTTCCCTGTGGAAAATGAATGCCATGCACAATGGCGCGAATCGCGCGGAAGTGTGTTTACAACACTCCTCGCCAAAGAATCCAGTATTTTAGGCTCATGAACCACGTACATGGCTTTATTCTATTTATCAGATAGATTTATTATTGGTTTACTTTTTATGAATGCAAACAGCATGAACCCATAGCCGAGACGATCATCGCCCAAGGCATCCCGCCGCAAGCGGGCCGCAAAAAAGCACACGGCCTCAGATGGAAAAAAAGCGTCGGCTGTCCGGGACAGCCGACGCTTAGAGCAGCTTTCGAGCAGGGTGCACACCCTGCGCTTAAGAAAGTGCGACCAACAAAGAACTTAGAGCCGCGATCTGATTCAGTCAGATCGGAAAAGGCTCTAGGCAGGAGTGCATCTCCGGTCTGGCGAGTATGTGCCCTGTCCCGGCCCGCGCCTAACGCACCAGCACCTGGGCGGCCTCCCGCGTGCGCGCCAGCGCACCTGCCGCCTGTCCAACGGCACCGGCAATCGCGTGCAGGTTGGACGTCACCGTGTTCACGGCATCCGCCGTACTCGTCATGTCGCTCGACATGGATTGCGAGACGGAATTCTGCTCTTCCAGCGCGGCCGACGTAATCGCCACATTTTCCTTCACCGTGGCAACCGCAGCGCTGATCGCCTCCAGCGCCCCTGCCACGTCGCCCGTCGTCTCCTGCACCTTGCGTATCTCTGAGGAAATCTCCTCGGTCGCCTTGGCCGCCTGTGCCGCAAGGCTCTTGACCTCCTGGGCCACAACGGCAAAGCCCTTGCCCGCTTCGCCCGCATGGGCCGCCTCGATCGCTGCGTTAAGGGCGAGCAGGTTGATCTGGCTGGCAACCTTGCGGATCATTCCAACAACCCCGTCCATCGACTTCACAGCCATCGTGAGCAGGCGCGTGCTTTCTCCGGCAGCTTCTGTCTGGTTCACGGCGCGCGCGGTTGCCGACAGGGACTCGAACATGCTGCGGGAGATTTCCTGGATCGAGGACACGAATTCCTCCGAGGCCGCCGCCACGGTCGAGACCGCGCTGGAAGTCTGCTGTGCCGCCGCCGCCGCATGACTTGCGCCGTTGTTCAGACCATCCAGCAGGCCGTCCAGCTCTCCGAAATTCTCGTCGATCAGGATCTTGAGATCGGTCAGCAGCTTGATTTGCGGCGTGATATCGAGCGCAAAGGCCATGAACTTGGAAACGCGTCCCTGTTCGTCGAAAATGGGGTTGAAGCTGGCCTCCAGCCAGGCCGTTCGCCCGTCCTTGCCGTTGAGCTTGTACTGGCCGCTCTCGAAATGGCCTGCGTTCAGCCGCCTCCAGAATGCCTCGTAGTCCGGAGAGGAACTCACCTCCTTGTCGAGAAACCAGCTGTGGTGCTTGCCGATCACTTCGTCCCGCTCATAGCCGACCACCTGCAGGAAGTTCTCGTTTACCCTGCTGATGCGCTGGTCTAGCCCGAACTCGATAATCGACTGGGAACGCCCGATCGCCGTGATCTGCGCTTCATAGTCACGATTCATCAACCGTGGGAGAGCGTCCTGCCACTCAACCACGAAACCGAACTCCACCGGCGATACCCGCAGGTCAAACGCGCGGTGTCCCACCCGTATCGTTGTTGAGTACTGCTCCGTCAGTCCGGCCAGAAGACGACGCTGGTGCTGGGGATTTTTATGGAATACGTCGATATTCTGCCCGACCAGCGCGTCCGCACTGAAGTGCGGCAGTTCCTTGCGCAGGTCGTCTTCTGCCTCTCGCATCAAAGCGATGACGGCAGGGTTCATATAAAGGATATTAAGGTCCTTATCTGCCACCATAATATTGGTGGCAATAACATCCATGATCGACGCATCGAATTTCACCCTGAAACCCCTCTACTCAAATCTATTTCAGTACGATGTCGAAACAAGACAGCAGAAGGGGCAATTCAGACAATGAATCTTTAAGAACCATTAATATTCTGACTCAAATCTCCTGCCTCTTCTGCATTTTACACCAAATGATCATGATTATTTTTATTGCTAGTGAATTATTTCTACTGTGCTTTTTGTTGCATCAGAAACCAATGCTTGTCGCGCGTATAATTGTTGGGGGAGCGACTTGGCGCTTCCAGCCGGCCATTCAGCGCCGCATGGACCCAAGCGCCCCTTGCGCCCATTGCACGATGGCGGGTAGCGGCAGCGCGCCGGAGGTGCGGGCCACCTCCCGCCCCTTGTGCACCAGCGCCAGCGTTGGAATGCTGCGAATATTGAAACGCCCGGCTAGCCCCTGCTCGGCTTCGGTGTCCAGCTTGGCCAGCCGGAGGCGCGGCTCAAGCTGCGCGGCGGCGGCCTCGAAATTGGGGGCCATCTGGCGGCAAGGGCCGCACCATGCCGCCCAGAAGTCGATGAGCAGCGGAATATCGCTGGAGACGGCGTGCTTTTCATAGTTCGCGCCGGTCAGCTCCACCGGCCGGCCCTGAAACAGCGGGTTGCTGCACCTGCCGCATTTACCCCGGTCCGCCAGCCGGGCGGCGGGCACCCGGTTCAGCGTGGTGCAGCTGGGGCATGCAATGATGAAATTGTCCGTGTGCGCCATGGCGAGTGTTCCTTCTGCCACCCGAATAAAACCGTCTCTCTGCAATATAGCCCTTGCGGTGCCGACCGGAAGACCGGCACCCTGCCTGCCGCGTTTCTCCTGTCATGGGGCCGCAGCGCCCCGCCCAAAGCCGCGCCTGGAACCACGCCCTGCGAAAGGTCCGCACCATGACCCCTTCCGCATCGAGCCCGACCCCCGGCACCACCGCCTCCGGCAACGCCCGGGAAGACGTGCGCTTTCTCGGCCGCCTGCTGGGAGATGCCATCCGCGCCTTTGACGGCCAGTCCCTCTTCGATCAGACCGAGGCCATCCGCCGCGCTTCGGTTGAGGCGCACCGCTCCCCCGGCCCGGAGCAGGACGAAGCTCTCGCTGCCCATCTGAACGCCCTCAGCCTTGAGGACATGGTCAACTTCGTGCGCGGTTTCCTGTGCTTCTCCCTCCTCTCCAACCTGGCGGACGACCGCCAGGCCCGAAGAGCCGCCCAGCAGGTGAACGAGGACAACCGGGCGGATACGCTGGAGAAGGCCATAAACGCCTTGCATGAAAAGGGCGTCGCGCCGGCGGACATCGCCGCCACGCTGGAGCACGCCCTCATCGCCCCGGTCCTGACCGCCCACCCGACCGAAGTGCGCCGCAAGAGCGTCATCGACCGGGAGAACGCCATCACCCGGCTGATGGCCCAGCTTGACCGGGAGAGCGACCCGGACGCGCGCGCCGAGCTTGAGGCGGACCTTGCGCGCGAAATCGCCGTCCTCTGGAAAACCCGGCCCTTGCGCGCCGTGCGCATCACGGTGGCGGACGAGATCGACAACGCCTTGTCCTATTTCCGCACCACCTTCCTTGAGGTGCTGCCGCGCCTGCACCAGCGCTGGGAGGCGCTGCTCGGCAACCGCCCTCTGCCCGCCTTTCTTCGCGTCGGCAGCTGGATCGGCGGAGACCGGGACGGCAATCCCAACGTCTCGGCGGAAACCCTGCGCTATGCCCTGCGCCAGCAGGCCCGCACCGCGCTCGGCCATTATCTGGAAGAGGTGCACGGGCTGGGCGGCGCCCTGTCTTTGTCGGAGACGCTGATCCCGGTCACGCCGGACCTGCACCGCCTGGCGCAGAGCAGCGCGGATGCCTCTCCCCACCGGGCGGACGAGCCCTACCGCCGCGCGCTCAGCGGTATTTATGCGCGCCTTGCCGCCACCTACGCCGGCCTGGTGGAAGACCTGCCGCCGCGCCGCACTACCCTCGTGGCTGCGGCCTACCCCAGCGCGGAAGAGTTTCTGGCGGACCTGCGCATCGTGCGCGCCTCCCTTGCCTCCGGCCCCGCGCCGCTGGAAAATCGCCGGCTTGATGCGCTGATCGCCGCCGTCCAGACCTTCGGGTTTCACCTCGCCACGCTCGACCTGCGCCAGAACGCGGACGTGCACGCCCGCGTCGTTGCCGAGCTGCTGCGCGCGGCGGGCGTCGAGGCGGATTACGGGGCGCTCGATGAAGAGGCGCGCATCCGGCTTCTCCGGCAGGAACTCAGCCACCCGCGCCTCCTGCACAATCCGTATCTCAGCTATTCCGAGGAAACCGAAAAGGAGCTGGACATCCTGCGCACGCTGGCCGATGCCCACGCCCGCTTCGGCCCCGCCTGCGTGCGCCAGTATATCGTCTCGAAAACTAGCGGCGTCTCCAACCTGCTTGAGGTGTACCTGCTGCTGAAGGAGTGCGGGCTCTACCGCACGGGCGATACGCCCCGCTGCCCGGTCATGGCCGTGCCGTTGTTCGAGACCATTGCTGATCTGCAGAACGGCCCCTCCGTCATGGACACCTTTCTCGGGCTGCCGGAAATGGCCGCGCTCGCCCGCGCGGGCACCGGCACGCAGGAAGTGATGATCGGCTATTCCGACAGCAACAAGGATGGCGGCTATCTCACCTCCACCTGGTCGCTGCACGAAGCTGCCAGCGCGCTTGTCGAGGTATTCCAGCGCCACGGCGTGCGGCTCCAGCTGTTCCACGGCCGGGGCGGCGCGGTGGGGCGCGGCGGCGGCTCGGCCTTTGCCGCCATTCGCGCCCAGCCCGCCGGCACGGTCGGTGGACGCATCCGCATCACCGAGCAGGGCGAGGTCATCGCCGCCAAATACGGCAACCCCGCCGTCGGGGCCGCCAGCCTTGAATCCATGTCCGCCGCCACGCTGCTCGCAACGCTTGACCCGCCCGCGCTGGGGGGCGAGCTTGACCGCTTCCGCCCTGCGCTGGCCGCCATGAGCGAGGCCGCTTACCGCGCCTACCGCGCGCTTGTGTACGATGCGCCCGGCTTTACCGATTTCTTCCGCGCCGCCACGCCCATTGCGGAAATTTCCGATCTCAAGATCGGCTCCCGCCCGGCCAGCCGCACCAAGTCTCAGAAAATCGAGGATCTGCGCGCCATACCGTGGGTGTTCTCCTGGGGGCAGGCGCGCATCATGCTGCCCGGCTGGTACGGCGTCGGCACGGCGCTTACCGCCTGTGCCGACCCCGGCGTCCTGAAGGAGATGACCGCCGCCTGGCCGTTTTTCCGCGCGGCGCTCTCCAACATGGAAATGGTGCTTGCCAAGTCAGACATGGCAGTGGCGGCGGACTATGCCGCGCTGGTGCCGGATGAGGATCTGCGCGCCCATATTTTCGGGCAGATTCAGGAAGAGTGGCAGCGCACGCACGATGCGCTCCTGTCGCTCACCGGGCAAAGCGATCTGCTCGATCACGCGCCGGTCACCCAGCGCGCCATTCGCCTGCGCCTGCCATATATCGAGCCGCTCAACAGCCTGCAGGTGGAGCTGATCCGCCGCCGCCGGGCCGGGGAGGACTCCCCGGCCATCCATGACGGCATCCAGCTCACCATCAACGGCATCGCCGCCGGACTGCGCAATACGGGCTGATGTCCGGCCATCAGAAGGCCCAGCGGAAGCCTGCGCGCCACACCAGTTCGGTGCCGTCCAGCCCGTTGGCCACCTTGTCGTTCAGCACCCAGAAGTCGACGCCGCCGCCCACCATGAACGGGTTCGCGCCCAGCCTGAAGAACGAGCCGGCAATCGTCAGGCCGGTTCGAAAATAACCGAAGGTGGCGGTCCCCCCGTTCGAGGTCGTGTAATAATCGTCCGACAAACCGATGGCGAGCGGCACCCGCACCCACACCGGATTGTCAGCCTTCCCGATGTTGAAGGACGGCGTGAGCGACGGCTGCACGTAAAACGCGTCCTTCCGCCCGGGCCGCCCCACCTCCTGCGTTATCCGCAGCATCGGCGAGAGCGTGAAATCCCGAAGCGGCACGATGCCCTCCCAGCGGCCGGTGTCGTCGTAGCTCAGGATCCATTCCAGATCGCTGTAGCCCCGAAAGGAGTGGGCGGGCGAGTGGTAGTAATAGTAGGTGAAGGAGAAATTCAGGTCGTTCGGCAGCCCGAGGGAAATGCCGGTGTAAAGGTCCGCCTCGTACCAGCCCGCCAGATCGCCGCTGTTGCGCTGGCCGAGCCCCGGCCCGCCGCTCTGCAGGCTGCTCCAGTTGCCGACGAACCAGCTCACGTCCCTGACCACGCCCCCCGCCAGTTCGGGCAACGCCACCGTCATGGTGATATAGGGCTGAAGGCTTGGCTCCTCTGAGAACGCCACCCCGCGGGAGATATACTGGCTGGCCACCTTGGCCCCCACGTCGAAGCGCACCCGCCCTCCATCGGCCGGCGGTTCTTCCTTTACAAGCACCTCGGACGGCTTCTCGTCCGCAACTGGAAATTCCGCCTGCTGGCGCGTGGCCTGCTGCGCCCCAGCCGGTGCACCGCTGCACAGCACCAGCATCGGCATCAGCAACAGGCCCAGTACAAACTTCTCCATATCCGGCCCCTTGCGGCTTCAGCGAATGGATCCTGTTCAGCGAACCGCCCCGGTGGAACCGCACGGATCACCAGCCCTTATCTGTGAAGCTGGTCAGCAGGCCGCCGGTTCCCCGCGAATTCATCCGCGCGTGCAGGGCACTTCTGCCGGGACCTACGCAAAAGAGCATAGTTTGCGCCGGAATCTGGCCCTCCGGGTCGTCTGGTATAGTTAATGATGCATTCAAGAATTCGGAACTGGGCGTTGCAGCTTCCTGTTTTAGTAGCTAGGACCAACACACGGCCGAAGTGCAGACGAAGGCCGGTTATTGTCTGTGTTGCGGTGAAAGCCATGGCGGTTCCAAAGCGGGCCCAGTATCTTTTCGGTTCCTCCTCCCGGGTGGTCGGCGGCGATTACGCGGCCCGCTGTTCATGGGGTGTTGCATGACCCTCGTTGCCCCGCTCGGACTGTCCCACTGGGAAACCGCGCCAGACGCCGTGAAGGCCGCCGCCCGCAAGCGCATCACCGCCGCTGTCGAGCAGGACCCTGAGGAACTCGTCAGCGTGTTCTACAGCGTTTTCATGCACCATGACATCAGCTCGGCGTTCCTCTCCCACTCGGTGGTGCACGAGCGGCTGTCCGGCTCCCTGCGCAAATGGCTGCTCGGATTGGTGACGGTGGACCCCCTCGCCCGGCTGGAGGAGTTCGAGCAGCTTCAGCTGCGCATCGGCGAGGTACACGCCCGCATCAACATTCCCAATCATCTGGTCATGGCCGGGGCCACCCTGCTCAAGGCCCAGATTGCGCGCCGCATCATGAGCGTCTGCGCAGACCCGCAGGAGCTTGGCAACAGCATCATCCTGCTGGACGAACTGGTCGACCACGCCGTCCGCATCATGAGCTCGGCCTACGACACCAACGCCCGCGAGGTCATCAAGGAGAACGAGGCCTATCGTTACCTTGCGCTGGGCGAGGACGTGGAGCTGGAGCGTGAGAGCCAGCGTGCCGCGCTGATGGAGTGGAGCCAGAGCGTCCTGTTCAGCCTGCTGGCTGGCGCCGGCGCCGGCCCGTCCGAAACCCTGTCGGCCTCGCCCTTTGGCCTGTGGGTGCGCCACCGCGCCAAGCATCTGTTCTCGGGCGCTGACATGCTCAAGCAGATCAATACCGCCATGCAGGCGATCGACGACACCCTGCTGCCTGCCATCCGCGATGCCAGCGGCGGCCCTGACCTGCCTGCGCTGATCACCCAGCTGAAGACGCAGGTGGAAGAGATCAAGTTCCTGCTCGGCACGCTGTTCCAGGCGGCGGCCTCGGTGGAGAACGGGCGCGATCCGCTCACCCGCACCCTTAACCGCCGGTTCCTGCCCGCGCTGCTCGGCCGCGAGATCAGCCTCGCCAAGTCCAGCGACGTGCCGCTGTCACTGCTGATGGTGGATGTGGACCACTTCAAGCAGGTCAACGACACCTACGGTCACAGCACCGGAGACATCATCCTGAAGCAGATTGCCGAGACCATTCTGGAATCGGTGCGCTCCAGCGATTTCGTGTTCCGCTACGGCGGGGAGGAATTCCTCATCGTACTCGTGGAAACGCCGAAGGAGCGGGCGCTCGTCATTGCCGAGCGGCTTCGCCAGAAGGTGGAGGAATCCGAGATCTCGCTGCCGGATGTCGCACCCGTGCGCGTTACCGTATCCGTGGGCCTTGCCGCCCACGAGGGGCACCCGGATCCCAAATACCTCATCGACCAGGCCGACAAGGCGCTCTACCGCGCCAAGAACGCCGGCCGCAATCAGGTGGTGGCGGACTGAGCAGCCCTCGGGCAGGGCTTGGCCCTGCGGTCAAGAACGGGCGCGCGGAGGGTCCACCACCCTCCGCGCTGACAGAACCCTGCAGCGTCCCTTACTTCGGGGCCATGCGGATCGCGCCGTCCAGCCGGATGGTCTCGCCGTTCAGTATGGGGTTGCGCACAATGCTCTCCACCATCATGGCATATTCGTCCGGACGGCCCAGCCGGTTGGGGAACGGCACCTGCTTGCCCAGCGCTTCCTGCACGTGCTCGGGGAAACCCTGCATCATCGGCGTCAGGAACAGCCCCGGCGCGATGCTGACGACGCGAATGCCGTGCTGCGCCAGCTCGCGAGCGATCGGCAGCGTCAGGCCGACAACGCCGCCCTTGGAGGCCGCATAGGCCGCCTGCCCGATCTGCCCGTCGAACGCCGCAACGCTCGCTGTGTTGATGATGACGCCGCGCTCCCCGTCCCCGCCCTGCGGCTCGGCGGCGGTCATGCGCGCCGCCACCTTGGAGAGCACGTTGAACGTGCCGATCAGGTTGATCTCCACCGCCTTGCGGAACAGATCGAGCGCGTGCGGCACGCCCTCGCGCCCCACGGTCTTTGCAGCCGGCGCGATGCCCGCGCAGTTCACCAGCACGCGGGCAATACCGTGGCGCGCCTCGGCGTTTGCCACCGCCTCTGCCACCGCCGCGTCATCCGTCACGTCCACCTTGAAGAAGGCCCCGCCGATGTCGGCGGCGGTCGCCTCGCCCACTTCGGCGTTCAGGTCGAAGATCGAAACCTTCGCGCCGCGCTCCGCCAGCAGGCGAGCGGTTGCCCCGCCAAGGCCCGATGCGCCGCCGGTCACGATGGCGGCCAATCCGTTCAGTTCCATGGTTCCCCCATGCGCAAGTGCAACTGAGCAATATTATTGCTCAATGACTATTGCGCATGGGGAGCGAGAGCAAGCCCTCTTGGATGCCTTCCAACACTGTCCCACCCCTCGGGACAAGCCCGCAAGCCGCGCCAGAATGCACAGCCCCGACCCCCTCGAAACTCCAACAAGAGCAATAATATTAACAAACCTAATTTCAGTAACTATTCAATAAAACACAATTAAGGCAGTTTCACTACAAATAGTCGTAGTGCTCATTTTCATTATTGTGAAGCCGAACGCTGCATTTATCACTAACGATGGTCCTCTTGTCCTTGGTGATTGCAACTGCGATGCGTCTCGCAGCGCCGGACATGCTCTGCTGGAGGACCAAGTTCCGAAAGTGGAAATCCTGGGACCTGGAAAGGAGGAAATACTAGTCATCTGGAACTGAAGTTCCTGTCATTGATTCCTCCTCCTGAACAGCGGGAGAGAAGTGATGGCTGGCTACCGGGGGCGCCCAACAGATCCGTTGATGTTGAGCGAGGAAGAGCGCAGTTATTTGATTGGTCAGAT
>NZ_DATBUP010000177.1:0-14812 GCF_036515995.1 Pedomonas sp.
GCCCACGAGCGCCGCGCCTCTCCGCACACTCTGGCCGCCTATGGCCGCGTTGCCCGCCAATATGTTGCCTTCATGGCCCAGCACACCGGCAGCACCGTTACCGCTGAAACGCTGGCGCAGGCAGACCTCACCGATTTTCGCGCCTTTCTCGCCAGCCGCCGGGCAGACGGAGCCAGCCCGTCAACGGTCGCCCACGCCGCCTCCAGCCTGAAGGCGTGGTACCGCTGGCTGGCCCGCGCCGAAGGGTTGAAGAACCCGGCCATCATCGCCCTGCAAAGCCCCAAGGCCAACAAGCCGCTGCCGCGCCCGCTCGCGCCCATGGAAGCCGCAACCGTGGCCGAGGCCGCTGAGCGGCCCGATGACGAGCCGTGGATTATTGCCCGCGACACCGCCGTGCTGCTGCTGCTCTACGGCTGCGGCCTGCGCATCAGCGAGGCGCTGAGCCTCAGGCGGTCCGTTGCTCCCATGGGGGAAGCCATCACCGTTTTGGGCAAGCGCAACAAGGAGCGCCGCGTGCCGGTGCTGCCCGTCGTCGCCGAGGCGGTGGACGCCTACCTTGCCGCCTGCCCCTATCCGCTGCCCCCAGAGGGCCCGCTGTTCATCGGCGCACGCGGCGGACCGCTCAATCCGCGCATGGTGCAGCTGACCATGCAGCGTGCCCGGGTCTCGCTCGGCCTGCCGCAGTCCGCCACGCCCCACGCCCTGCGCCACAGCTTCGCCACTCACCTGCTCGCACGGGGGGCCGACCTGCGCGCCATTCAGGAACTGCTCGGCCACGCCAGCCTGTCCTCGACGCAGGTTTATACGGAAGTGGATGCGGCCCGCATCCTCGACATCTACCGGAATGCCCATCCAAGGGCTTGATGTTAACTTTCGCTAACGGGGCTTTCTTCGCAGGAGGCGCGCACGGGCCACCTCCTGCGAATGCTGAAATTCAGAACTTCACCCGATCTTGCTCTCAATGGCGTCCCAGATCATGCCGGCCGTGTTGGTGCCGTTGAAATTATCGATGGCGACGATGCCGGTCGGCGAGGTGACGTTGATTTCGGTGAGGTAGCCGCCGATCACGTCGATGCCGACGAACAGGAGGCCGCGCGCCGCCAGTTCGGGACCGATACGCTCGCAGATCTCCTGCTCGCGGGTAGTCAGATCACAGGCTTCCGCCTTGCCGCCGGCGGCGAGGTTGGAGCGGATTTCACCGCTCTTGGGCAGGCGATTGATGGCACCGGCGGGCTTGCCGTCAACGAGCACGATGCGCTTGTCGCCCTGAGAGACCTCCGGCATGAATCGCTGCACCATGAACGGCTCGCGGCCCATGGTGCTGAACACCTCGACCAGCGCCGAGAGGTTGGGGTCCTTGAGGCCGACGTGGAAAACCGCCGTGCCCGCATTGCCGTAAAGCGGCTTGATAACGATCTCACCGTACTCGCGGCGGAAGGCCTCCACATCCGCCAGCGAGCGGGTGATCAGCGTCTCGGGCATCAGGTCATGGAAGCGGGTGACGAACAGCTTCTCGGGCGCGTTGCGCACCTCGGCCGGGTTGTTCACCACCAGCGTCTTCGGGTGCACCATTTCCAGAAGGTGCGTCGCGGTGATGTAGGCAAGGTCGAACGGCGGATCCTGCCGCATCAGCACCGTCTGAACATCGGTTGCCAGATCGAGCACGGCCTCCTCGCCCAGACGGAAGTGCTCGCCCTTCACGCGCTGGACCTGCTCCACGCGGCGGGCGCGGGCGGTGACCTTGCCGTCGCGGTAGCTCAACTGGTCCGGCAGGTAGTGCCACATCCGGTGCCCGCGCTTCTGCGCCTCGAGCATGAGATGGAAGGTGGAATCGCCGTTGATGTTGATGCCTTCGAGCGGGTCCATCTGGACCGCGACCTGCAACGCCATGAGTAATCCTATAACTTGATCGAGGAAGTTTCGAGTATCGGCTAGTTGATGGAGCGCGCAAGCCTTTCCAGCGTCTGCCGGATTCGCTTGGAGGTGCGCACGTCCCGCGTCGTCTCCAGCATGGCTGACAGCGAGGCCCGCGCGGCCGAGAACCGCCCCAACTCCTGCTCCAGCCGCGCCCTCTCCCACCACAGGTCGCTGAAGGCGGGGGCAACGGCGGTCATCCGCTCATGGATAACGAGGGCGCGCTCCCGGTCTCCGCCCTCCTCCGCCCGCCAGGCGATGTTGTTCAGCAGCCGCACCAGAATGGCCCGGTTGGACAGCGGCTCCATGTGCAGCGGGTTCATGTAGAGCCCCGGCCCGGCGACGCTGCGCAGCAGCACCTCCACATCATCGTCGTTCAGCACCGCGCCGCTGGAGAACGGGTCCTGAATGACAGCGTTCGACCCGTTGCCGATGCGGATGAGGAAGTGCGAGGGCGTGTTGATGCCATAGGCGGCCCACCCGACCGCGCGGGCGGCGCTGATGTAGAGGATGGAGAGCGCCACCGGCAGCCCGCGCCGCCGGTCGATCACATCGATGATGTTGGCGTTGGCGGGGTCGTCGTAGGACTCCCGGTCGCCTGCGAAGCCGAACGCGCCAGCCAGCACGGATTGCAGCACGGCGGCCTGTTCGGCCGCGCCTTCGGCGTGCAGTCCAAGCTCGAACACCTCGCCCGCCACTTCATCAAGGAAGGCGCGGTACTGGGAGACCGGCACGCGCGGATGGTCGAGACCGGCGAGCAGCAGCGCGGCTTCCGCCAGATCGATCTCGGGGTCGTCGAGCGCCCCGAACCGGGTGATTTCACTCAGGCCCATAGCCCATCCTCGCCTGCGACCCCACAAAGGTGCCTCGGCCAACGCCATGGCGCAACCAGAACCGCATCAATCCGCACTGTTTCCCAACTATTTCCGTAACGCACCGCAAGCAGGCTCGCCGCCCTTCTCACCCGCGCCATATTGCCCCGTGCGGCAGCCTCGGCCGCTTGGGCAAGCGTGGCGCGGTATTTTACTTCCACGAACACAAGGCAACGCCCCCGCCTTGCAACCAGATCCACTTCTCCTGCACGGGTGCGCACACGCCGCGCCAGAATTCGGTAGCCCTTCAGCCTTAGCCAGCAGGCTGCAACGTCTTCGGCCCGGCGGCCCCGGCGCTCGCTGCGCTGCCGCTGATTCTGGGAACGCTGCGCCTCCAAGCGGTCAGGTCCGCCCGGTCAGGCTGAGGGCCAGCTTGTACAGCTCTTGCCGTTGACCGCCGGTCTCGGCCGCCACGTGCTTGGCCGCCTCCTTGACCGTCATGGTCTCAAGCGCTGCCTTCAGCCGGTCTTCAATGGCCTCGGCCGTAAACGTCTCCTCCACGGGTGGGCCCACCACCAGCACAATCTCGCCTTTGGGCGGGTTCTCACCCGCCAGCGCCGCCGCCAGATCCTCCGCCTGCCCGCGCCGCACTTCCTCATGCAGCTTGGTCAGCTCACGGGCGATGGCTACTTCCCGGTTGCCCAGCACGGCGGCGATATCGCCCAGGGTATCGGCAAGCCGCGGCCCCGTCTCATAAAAGATCAAAGTCGCGCGGACTGGCTTCAGTTCCTCAAGAACCTTCGTGCGACCCGCAGTTTTTGGCGGCAGGAAGCCGGCAAACAGGAACCGGTCCGTCGGCAGCCCGGCCACGGTCATGGCGGCGACGGCCGCGCACGGCCCCGGCAAGGTGGTAACGGGAATGCCCAGCTCGTGCGCCGTGCGCACCAGCTTGTAGCCGGGATCCGAGATTAGCGGCGTGCCCGCATCGGTCACCAGCGCCACCGGCATCTCGCGCGCCTTGTCCAGAAGTTCCGGACGCACGCGATCCGCGTTGTGATCATGGTAGCTTGTCATGGGCACTTTTACGCCCAGATGATTGAGAAGCTTTGCGGTTACACGTGTGTCTTCAGCGGCAACAAGATGCGCCTTACGCAGGACATCCGCAGCACGGATGGTAATGTCCCCAAGGTTGCCGATTGGGGTCGCAACGATATATAGGCCGGACGGCAGAGAGTCGTTCATAATGAACGATGGTGCCCCGTCCGACCGGTTACGGGCAATGGAAATCGCACTGGCAGGCGAAAACCGCACGGACTTGTTTCTTTGCGGAGAGTTTTTAGGGGAGCACGCATATGATGTTTAATCTGCGGATGGCCAACCTGCGGGTGGGAAGTATTGCGGCAGCCTTCGGCCTGCTGACGGTGGCCGGTTGCGCCTCGCAGAACGGCACCGTTCGCGCCCCCGCCCCTGCTCCCGTTGCGCCCGCGCAGCCGGAAGTCACCGCGCCGCAGCAGCCCGAGGTGGTGAAGCCGGGCCCCGCCCAGCACCACGTGGCGCTGCTGGTGCCGATGACCGGCCCCAACGCTCCCATCGGCCAGTCCATCGCCAACGCCGCCAACATGGCGCTGCTCGACATCAACAACCCGCAGATTCGCCTGCGTGTCTACAACACCACGGATGGCGCGGGCAAAGCCGCCAGCGACGCGGTGGCGGACGGCGCCCGCATCATCCTCGGCCCGCTGCTGGCCGACGACGTGAAGGCGGTGCAGCCGGTCGCCGAGTTCCGGGGCGTTCCGGTCGTTACCTTCTCCAATGACGCCTCCCTTGCGGGCTCGGGCACCTACGTGCTCGGCTATCAGCCCGATCAGGAGATCGAACGCGTGGTCAGCCACGCCCGCCGTCAGGGCATGAAGCGCTTCGCCGCACTCATCCCCAGCGGCAGCTACGGCAAGCGCGCCAGCGAAGCGTTTGTCGAGGCCGTGCGCGATGCGGGCGGCAGCGTGGTCTCCATCGAGACCTATCCGCGCGATCGTGCCCGGCTGCTCACCGCAGCCCGCCGCGTCGCCAACTACGATGCCCGTCTCGCCAAGGCGCGCGCCCAGGCAGCGGAGGCCACCGGCGTCGTCGGCTCGGCCGCCTCGCAGATGCCCCCGGTCAACTTCGACACCCTGCTCATCGCAGACGTGGCGGATTACGCCCGCGCCTTCGTCCCCGCCCTGAAGCAGTACGGCGTGGATACCTCGAAGGTGCGCATCCTTGGCCCGGGCCTGTGGAACACCGAGCAGAACGTGGGCCGCGGCGGCACCCTGGCCGGCGCGTGGTTCGCCTCCGTGCCGGACCACACCTACAACTCGCTGGCCCAGCGCTACGCCAGCCGCTTCGGCAGCCGCCCGTCCCGCTTCGCCAGCATGGGGTATGACAGCATCCTTCTGGTTCATGCCGCCACCGCCTCCGGCTGGAAGATCGGCACGCCGTTCCCGCGCACCATTCTGCACGCCACTGCCGGTTACACCGGCATCGACGGACTTTTCCGCTTCGACGACAAGGGCGTGGCCGAGCGCGGCATGCAGGTGAACGAGGTCACCGCCACCGGCAGCCGTGTCGCTGCCCCCGCGCCGACGGCCTTCCCGACCGAACTGGTGAACTGACGCAAAGCAGATCCCGGCCGGCAGAAACAGGACGCTACGACGCGAACTGCCTGCCGCCGGCCTGTGCATCACCTTGCCTTCAAGGCATCGCCTTCAGGAATAGACCCCGCCGGATAGGAGCCAGCGGGGTCTTGGAAAGGTGGTCTTTGAAGTTGCCAACATTTGAACTGCCATAAAACACTACCGCAATGCCATCTGGGCACAACAGCCTTATAGTCGAATATCGCCCGCCTTACCGTCCCGAGCGCTAAATAAACACATTTATTTACAACAACATACGACTACGCACTTCTTGCAAAGCTTCGCTTCCCCTGTTCCTCTGAGCCCGGCCCGACTGGCCGGTTGATAGGAACGGCAACGCGTCTGCCGTCAATCGATCAGTATCCATAACCTGGCGTGAATCTGCAGGGGTCTGGAAATCTGAGGGCGAGAAAGGAGGACATCAGAGTTGTCGACAGCAGAACTGCTGGCGGTGATCATATCACTGCTCGCGTTGTTGATCGCGGCGGTACGATTGGGACTGTCGCTTGAGACGCGCCGCAGGGACTGATGCGCCAGCGGGGAACGGCCGGGCGGTGACCAGACGCGCGGGCTCTGCCCGGCGTCCCTTGCCCCATTCGCCTTGCCTCGCCTTTCTCAAGTTGCGCCTGGCACGTTCGGCACGTCAGAAGACGGACGTTCAAAAAGCGCAGGAAGAATGGACAGGCGCGGCCCTGATAACGAAGGGGTGCAGGGGTTATAGACCCCTGCGAGAAACGCCCCCCTGCGTGCAGCTAAGCCCGTGCCAGTTCACCGAGCAGGCTGTTGAGGACCATGAGGCCCTCGGGCGTGGCGCGGAGCAGGGAGGGCGTCATCTCGATCAGTCCCAGCTCGGCCATGCGCCGGGCGGCCTGCGGGTCGATGGCGTCATCCAGCGCCATGCCGGTGCGCACCTTGAAGCGGGCGCGGTCGATACCTTCCACCAGCCGCAGGCCCATCACCAGCGCCTCGTCCGCCCGCATGTCGGAGGGAAGCGCCAGTTCGTCCTCCATGCCGTGGCCACTGGTTTCCACCGCCTCCAGCCACGCTTCCGGCTTCTTGCGGCGCTGGGTGGCGGTGGCATTGCGGCGACCGTGCGCGCCGGGACCGATGCCGACGTAATCGCCATAGCGCCAATAAACGAGGTTATGGCGACTCTCGCTGCCCACCCGGGCATGGTTGGAGATTTCATAGAGCGGCAGGCCCGCGCTTGCGGTCATCTCCTGCGTCAGCTGGTAGAGGTCGGCCTGCGTTTCCTCGTCCGGCAGCATGAGGGTGCCGCGGCGGTAGAGTTCGGCGAAACGAGTCTGGGGCTCGATGGTGAGCTGATAGAGCGACAGGTGATCGGTGCCGTAGGCCAGCGCACGGCGCAGCTCCGCGCCCCAGCTGTCGACCGTGTGGCCGGGCCGGGCGTAGATCAGGTCAAAGCTCACGCGGCCGAACGTGTTCGTCGCCAGCTCCAGCGCGGCCAGCGCCTCGGAGAGGTCATGGCGGCGGCCCAGCAGCTTCAGCGCCGCGTCATCCAGCGCCTGTACGCCGAGCGACACACGGTTGACGCCCGCCTCTGCGAAGCCCTTGAACTTGGCGGCTTCCACACTGCCGGGGTTGGCCTCCAGCGTGATCTCCACGTTGCTGGTCATCGGCCACAGGCGGGCCACTTCGTCGATGATCGCCGCAACGGTTGCGGGCTCCATGAGCGAGGGCGTGCCGCCGCCGAAGAAGATGCTGACGACCGGCTTGCCCGGCGTCAGCGCGGCCTCATAGGCGAGCTCCGCCAGCAGCGCGCGCCGCCAGCGGGCGTGATCCACGCTCTCGCGCACGTGGCTGTTGAAATCGCAGTAAGGGCATTTGGACTCGCAGAACGGCCAGTGGACGTAGACCGCAAGGCCGTCCTGCTCTGAAGTAACCTGCGAAGTTGCCGTAAAGGCGGGATTATTTTTCAATGACTGCTGCCACCAGTTGCTCGAAGGCCCGGGCGCGGTGCGACATATCGTACTTCCGCTGGGGCTCCATCTCGCCAAAGGTGATGTCGAAGCCTTCGGGTTTGAAGATGGGATCGTAGCCAAAACCGTGAGAACCGCGCATCGGCCACACCAGCGTGCCGGACACCCGGCCCTCGAACGATTCCGTGTGGCCGTCCGGCCAGGCGAGGCACAGGGCGCAGACGAAATGCGCCGTGCGGTCCTCTTCAGGCACGCCCTTCTCGTCCAGCACGCCCGTCACCTTCGCCATGGCGACGTTGAAATCCTTGGTCGGCCCGGCCCAGCGGGCGGAGTAGATGCCCGGATCACCGCCCAGCGCATCCACGCACAGGCCGCTGTCGTCCGCCAGTGCGGGCAGCCCGGAGGCGATGCTTGATGCCAGCGCCTTGATCTCGGCATTAGCGATGAAGGTGGAGCCAGTTTCTTCCGGCTCCGGCAGGTTCAGCTCACCCGCCGACACCGGCTCGATCCCGAAGGGAGCCAGCAGGTCACGGATTTCCCGCACCTTGCCCTGATTGTGGCTGGCAATGACCAGCTTGCCCGGTGTCAGCTTGCGAGACATGGCTTAGAGTCCCAGAACGCGACGTTGCAGGTTGAAGATCTCGTCCGTGCCGATGCGGGCCAGACGCAGCATGCGCAGCAGGGTTTCCTCGCTGAACGGCGCGCCTTCGGCGGTGCCCTGAACTTCAACGAGGCCGCCCGCATCGGTCAGCACGAAGTTGGCGTCCGTATGGGCAACCGAATCTTCGGCATAGTCCAGATCCAGAACCGGCACGCCCTCGTAGACACCGCACGAAACGGCGGCGACCTGACCGGTCAGCGGCCACGCGGTCAGCAGACCTGCCGTCTTCAGCTTGCCCAGCGCCTGATGCAGGGCCACCCATGCGCCCGAGATGGAGGCGGTGCGGGTGCCGCCATCCGCCTGAATGACATCGCAATCCACCACGATCTGGCGCTCGCCAATGGCCTTCAGATCAACGACGGCGCGCAGGGAGCGGCCGATAAGGCGCTGGATTTCCTGCGTGCGGCCGGTCTGCTTGCCCTTGGCGGCTTCGCGCGAGGTGCGGCTGTGGGTGGCGCGGGGCAGCATGCCGTATTCCGCCGTCACCCAGCCCTGCCCCTTGCCGCGCAGCCAGCCCGGTACGCTGGTCTCCACCGAAGCCGTGCACAGCACATGGGTATCACCGAATTTCACGAGGCACGACCCATCGGCGTGCTTGGCGAAGCCCACGGTCATCTCGAGGGGACGCATCTGATCGGGTGCACGGCCGGATGGGCGCATGGATAAAATCCTTGAATTGATTAACAATGAAACGAGCTATCTGGGTTCAGCGGCGCCCTGCGCCGCCGGAAACCGTGCTTCTACCGGCCCTGCGGCCAGCCATCAAGCGCCCTGCTTCAGGCGACTATGGCATGCCGCAACGGTTGAACAGCTTGGAAGGGGTGCCTACATTCAGCACAAGGCCATGAAGACATTGTCGATTACAGATATCAACGAGCGCGCACGCGACATCTTTCGCCAGATCGTGGAAGCGTATCTGGCGACCGGCGAGCCCGTGGGCTCGCGCACTTTGTCGCGCCTGCCGGGTATCAACCTGTCTCCGGCCTCGATCCGCAATGTCATGCAGGATCTTGAGGAGATTGGCCTTCTCTCCGCGCCCCACACCTCGGCGGGACGCATGCCGACCGAACTCGGCCTGCGCCTGTTCGTCGACGGCATGATGCAGGTGGGCGAGGTCACATCCGACGAGCGGGCCCAGATCGAGGCGCAGGCGAAGGCGGAAGGCGGCAGCCTTGAGGACGCCCTTGGCCGCGCCATCTCCACCCTCTCCGGCCTGTCCTCCTGCGCCGGCCTCGTGCTGGTGCCGAAGGCCGACATTCCCATTCGCCAGGTCGATCTGGTGCCGCTGTCGGCGCACCGGGCGCTGGCCATTCTGGTGGGCGAGGACGGCTCGGTCGAGAATCGCACGTTCGACCTGCCGCCGGGCCTCAACTCCTCTGCTCTCATTCAGGCGGCCAACTACATCAACGCCCGCCTCGTGGGCCGCACGCTCGATCAGGCCCGCAAGGCCATCGAGGACGAGCTGTCCCAGAACAAGGCCGAACTGGACGCCCTTGCCACCCAGGTGGTCGAGAAAGGCCTTGCCGTCTGGACGGCGGACGACGACAAGCGGGATGTCCTCATCGTGCGCGGCCAGTCCCGCCTGATTGAGGACGCAGCGGCCCGAGGCGATCTGGAGCGAGTGAGGCAACTGCTCGAAGACCTTGAGAGCAAACGGGAGTTAGCCCGCTTGCTGGAGCTGGCGGTGAATGCCAGCGCCATGAAGATCTTCATCGGCTCGGAGAACAGACTCTTTTCACTCTCCGGCTCATCGGTTATCGCAGCACCTTACCGCAGCGCCGATGAACGGATTGTTGGTGTCATCGGGGTCATTGGCCCCACACGGTTGAACTACGCGCGGGTCATCCCCATGGTGGATTATACGGCCCGTGTATTGACCAGATTGGTATCGCAGACATGACGCAAGAAAACGTGCAGTCCGAAACGCAGGACGAAAACAACGCCGCGGCTGAGGCTGTTGCCCCTCAGGCTCAGGAAGACGAACTGGCCGCAGCGCAGGCGGAAGCCGCCTCGCTGAAGGACCAGCTTCTGCGCCAGATGGCGGAGACGGAGAACGTGCGCCGTCGTCTCGAGCGCGAGAAGCAGGATGCCGGCGCCTACGCCGTGACCAGCTTCGCCCGCGACATTCTGGCGGTTGCCGACAACCTGCGTCGCGCGCTGGACGCCGTGCCGGAGGCTGCCCGTGCCGATCAGGCCGTGGCCAACGTGATCACCGGCATCGAGATGACCGAGCGCGAGGTGTTCAACATCTTCAACAAGTACGGCATCGCCCAGGTTGAAGCGCTCGGCCAGAAGCTGGACCCGAACAAGCATCAGGCCATGCTGGAAATCCCGACCAACGACGCCGAGCCCGGCACGGTGGTGCAGGTGCTGCAGACCGGCTTCGTGATCAAGGGCCGCCTGCTGCGCCCGGCCCTCGTCGCCGTCGCCAAGGCAGCCGACGCCGCCCCCGGCTCGTCGGTGGACACAAACGCGTAAGCTTCTGGCCTTTGCTGATTTCAGAAGCGGCGGTGGGTGCAAACCTGCCGCCGTTTTTGTTTTTCAAGGGGAGTTGCGAACTCCTCTACAAACTCTCTTTTTATGCGAGCAGGGTCTTGCGGTTCTCAGGCCCGAACGGGAGCAGGCGTTGATAGATCGCCAGCGGCGGCGCGCCGTCCACCGGGCAGCCGTGTGACAGGAGGAAGCAGTGGCGCACGATTTCGGCCTGCTGCTCGATGCCGTATTCTTCAAAGCGTTTGCCTTCGATCAGCGGCAGGTAGCTGTAGCGGGCGAAAGGACCGCGGGCGAACACGACGTTGCGGCCGGACTGGTATTGCCAGACGTGGGTGAGTTCGTGGACGAACAGCCCTTGCAGGCTGAGCGGGGCCTTGCTGAAATCCTCGTGATAGAACGGACAGCGTGGGTGGAAATGAATGTGCCCGCTGGGGGCCATGACCGTGTTGCGCGGCTGAAGCGGCCACCACCTGCGCCCGCGCACGGTGACGCGGCGGGGATCGAGCGCCTTGCCGAACACGGAGGCGGCCAGCGCCTGCTCACCCAGCGTCAGCGGACGCTCTTTCGGCAGCCAGCATCGGCCGCGTTCTATAAACGCCTTAATGGCCCGGCTGAACGATTGAAGAAGGGTCGTCATAACGGTGTGACCCATTCGCGCTCGAGGAAAGCCCGTGGTCTGCCTGGCTGGAGACGGCGTGGGCTATGATGGTTTCGGTCTCCGGCGTATCCACCGTCATGCCGCCCACCAGCGCCACGATCAGCAGAATCGCCGAGAGCAGAACGGCCCCAAGGCCTAGCGTTCGGCCAAACGTTCGAATGCTCATGAACGGGGCTCCCTGCGTCTTCCAACTCTGCTTCTATCTCTGGGTTCGGTGGCGCGCACCTGCTCGTCCGGCGCGCAGATCACAGTTTAGATCGGAACGCGGCACCAGCAATCCCCGGTCTGGTGGCAAGAGGCCGCTTGCGGCAGTGTGCCCCACCCGCCATATCCGTTGCAGAGCAATCGCACCGGGATGGGTTGTAGCCGCCAAGCTGCCTCCCTATATCGCGAAGCGAAGTGGAAATCGGGGTTCGGACCAGAACCCGGTTTAGACAAACAAAGATATTAACGGCCTGCTCCGGACGTGCTTTCTGAAGGCGTTCGACAGGCAGAAAGAGGTAGGAACATGGGTAAGGTCATTGGCATCGACCTCGGTACAACCAACTCCTGCGTGGCGATCATGGACGGCGCGCAGCCCAAGGTTATCGAGAACAACGAAGGCGCGCGCACCACGCCGTCGATGGTTGCGTTCACGGCGGACGGCGAGCGTCTCGTCGGTCAGCCTGCCAAGCGTCAGGCAGTGACGAACCCGGAAGCCACCCTGTTCGCGATCAAGCGCCTGATCGGCCGCACCTTCAACGATCCGATGACCCAGAAGGACATCGGCCTCGTTCCCTACCACATCGTCAAGGCCGACAACGGCGACGCATGGGTTGAGGCACGCAACGAGAAGTACAGCCCGTCGCAGGTTTCCGCCTTCATTCTCCAGAAGATGAAGGAAACCGCCGAGCAGTACCTGGGCGAGACCGTCACCCAGGCCGTGATCACCGTTCCGGCCTACTTCAACGACGCCCAGCGCCAGGCCACCAAGGACGCCGGCCGCATCGCGGGCCTTGAAGTGCTGCGCATCATCAACGAGCCGACCGCAGCCGCGCTGGCCTACGGCCTCGACAAGCAGGACGGCAAGACCATTGCTGTCTATGACCTTGGCGGCGGCACCTTCGACGTGTCGATCCTCGAGATCGGCGACGGCGTGTTCGAGGTGAAGTCCACCAACGGCGACACATTCCTCGGCGGTGAAGACTTCGACAAGCGCATCATCGACTGGCTGGCCGACGAGTTCAAGAACGAGCAGGGCATCGACCTGCGCAGCGACAAGCTGGCCCTGCAGCGCCTGAAGGAAGCTGCGGAAAAGGCCAAGATCGAGCTGTCGTCCACCCAGAGCACCGAAATCAACCTGCCGTTCATCACGGCCGACCAGACCGGTCCGAAGCACCTTGTCAAGTCGCTGTCGCGCTCCAAGCTGGAAGCGCTGGTGGGCGACCTGATCGAGCGCACCCTCGAGCCGTGCCGCAAGGCCCTGAAGGACGCGGGCGTCACCGCCAATCAGGTGGACGAAGTGGTTCTGGTGGGCGGCATGACCCGCATGCCCAAGGTCATCGAGACCGTGAAGAGCTTCTTCGGCCGCGAGCCGCACAAGGGCGTGAACCCGGACGAAGTGGTGGCGCTGGGCGCTGCTGTTCAGGCCGGCGTGCTGCAGGGTGACGTGAAGAACGTGCTGCTGCTGGACGTGACCCCGCTGTCGCTGGGCATCGAGACGCTGGGCGGCGTGTTCACCCGACTGATCGACCGCAATACCACCATTCCGACCAAGAAGTCGCAGGTGTTCTCAACCGCCGAGGACAACCAGACGGCCGTGACCATTCGCGTCTTCCAGGGCGAGCGCGAGATGGCGGCGGACAACAAGTTGCTCGGCCAGTTCGACCTGGTCGGCATCCCGCCCGCACCGCGCGGCGTGCCGCAGGTGGAAGTGACCTTCGACATCGACGCCAACGGCATCGTCAGCGTCTCGGCGAAGGACAAGGGCACCGGCAAGGAGCAGCAGATCCGCATCCAGGCCTCGGGCGGCCTGTCGGACGCCGACATTGAGAAGATGGTGAAGGAAGCCGAGCAGTTCGCGTCGGAAGACAAGAAGCGCCGCGAACTGGCAGAAGCCCGCAACCAGGCCGAAAGCCTCATCCACACCACCGAGCGCTCGGTCTCCGAGGCCGGCGACAAGGTGTCGGGCGAGCTGAAGTCCTCGATCGAGGCTGCGGTCAGCGACCTGCGCGGCGCTCTGGGCGGTGAGGATGTCTCCGACATCCAGGCGAAGACCCAGGCTCTGGGCCAGCTGTCGATGAAGCTGGGCGAGGAGATTTACAAGCAGGAGCCGGGTGCCGGCGGTGCCGCCGAAGGCGGCCAGGCCGGCGCCAAGGACGAAGGCGTTGTGGACGCCGAGTTCTCGGAAGTCGACGATAACAAGAAGTAAGGCAAGCGGTTGGCCGCATCAAAGCGGCCCGATGGCTTGACAGGCTCCGGGCGGGCGCGCACGACGCAACCGTCCGGAGCCTGATAGCCGGGCACATGATGGCCCGGCAGTGATGTAAACAAGCGGACAGAAAGACATGGCTGACTCTGATTACTATGAGGTGCTTGGCGTTGACCGGCAGGCTGACGACAAGGCCCTCAAGTCCGCATACCGGAAGTTGGCCATGCAGTATCACCCGGACCGCAATCCGGGGGACCATGCGGCGGAAGCCAAGTTCAAGGAAATCAACGAAGCCTACGACGTCCTGAAGGACCCGCAGAAGCGCGCGGCCTACGACCGCTTCGGAAAGTCCGCCTTCAACGGCGGCGGTGGCGGCGGCTTCGGCGGCGAAGGCTTTGGCGGCGGCAGCTTCGCCGACATCTTCGAGAACATCTTCGACGAATTCATGGGCGGCGGCCGTCGTGGCGGCGGGCGCTCCAGCGCGGTGCGCGGCTCTGACCTGCGCTACAATCTGGAAATCACGCTGGAAGATGCCTATCGCGGCCGGACGGAGAACATCACCGTTCCCACCACCATGAGCTGCGAGCCGTGCAACGGCTCCGGCGCGGAACCCGGCACCGAACCGGAAGTCTGCCCCACCTGTCAGGGCGCGGGCAAGGTTCGGGCAACGCAGGGCTTCTTCATGGTGGAGCGCACCTGCCCCACCTGCCGCGGCACCGGGCGCATCATCGCCAAGCCGTGCCGCTCCTGTGGCGGCATGGGCCGGGTCGAGAAGGAAAAGAGCCTTCAGGTCAAGATTCCGGCCGGTGTGGACGAAGGTACCCGCATCCGCCTCGCCGGTGAGGGCGAAGCGGGCCTGCGCGGCGGCCCTCCAGGCGACCTTTACATCTTCGTCTCGCTGAAGCAGCACCCGGTTTACGAGCGCGAAGGCACCACGCTGTTCTGCGAAGTACCGGTGTCCATCACCACGGTGGCGCTGGGCGGCGAGATCGAAGTGCCGACTCTGGACGGCACCCGCGCCAAGGTGAAGATTCCGGCGGGCACCCAGACCGGCAAGCAGTTCCGCCTGCGCGGCAAGGGCATGCCCTCGCTCAACGGCACCGGCCTAGGCGATCTGGTGCTGCAGGTGCAGGTGGAGACACCGGTCAACCTCACCAAGCGCCAGAAGGAGCTGCTGCAGGAGTTCTGCGAAATCGAGACCGGCGAGCAGTGCCCCCAGTCCACCGGCTTCTTCTCCCGCCTGAAGGGCCTGTGG
>NZ_DATBUP010000178.1:0-3974 GCF_036515995.1 Pedomonas sp.
GCCCACGGCCAACCCCAGAATGTTGCCGCCGCCGGTGCCGCCGGGAAGGGATGCACGCAAACGCTCCTGTCCACGCCGGATCAGGTCGTCAAGGTTGGGAGGCTGCTGCCCGCCGCCACCGCCTCCGCCAGAGCCGCCGCCCCAGGGATTGCGCGGTCCGCCGCCGGAACCGCCTCCAGACCCCCAGGGGCCGCCGCTACCGCCATTGTTTTGCCAGGGCATTCTATTCCTGCTGCTTTCTTCGTGCTTGAGGGCTTATATAAGCGCCAAATTCGATAATTGCGAGCCTTCCGCCATGACTTTAACCCGCGAAATCATACTGGACACCCTTCGTTCGGTCGTCGATCCGACAACCGGGCGCGACATTGTCTCGTCTGGTCTGGTCACGGGATTGACCATCCGCAACGATCAGGTCGGCTTCGTGCTTGAAGTCGATCCAGCCGCTGCCCGCACCATGGAGCCGCTGCGCGCGCAGGCGGAAGACGCCGTCCGCGCCCTGCCCGGCGTCAAGGCCGTCACCGTGGTGATGACCGCCGAGCGCTCGCCGGAAGAGGCCCGCGCGTCCAGCCAAAGTCCGGGTCATGGCCACCCCAGCCACGGCCATGCCCATGCCCGCGGCCATCAGGGCCAGCTGCGCCCTGCTGACTCCGGCATCTCGCAGGTCGGCAAGATCATCGCCGTCGCCTCCGGCAAGGGCGGCGTCGGCAAGTCCACGGTTGCGGCCAATCTGGCGCTGGGTCTTGCTCACCTTGGCCTCGACGTTGGCCTGCTCGACGCCGATATTTATGGCCCTTCCGTGCCCAAACTGCTCGGCCTCAACAAGAAGCCCGAGACCGACGGTAGCAAGCTACGGCCGCTGGAAGCCTTCGGCATCAAGGCCATGTCCATCGGCCTTCTGGTTGAGGAAAGCGCGGCTATGATCTGGCGCGGGCCGATGGCCACCTCCGCGCTGATGCAGATGATGACGGACGTCGCTTGGGGCCCGCTCGACGTGCTGGTGCTCGACATGCCGCCGGGCACCGGCGACATCCAGCTCACGCTCGCCCAGCGTGCGCCCCTGTCCGGCGCGGTGGTTGTCTCCACCCCACAAGATCTGGCGCTCATCGACGCCCGCAAGGCCGTCACCATGTTCCAGAAGGTGAACGTGCCCATCCTCGGCGTCGTCGAGAACATGAGCACCTTCGTCTGCCCGAGCTGCGGCAGCGCCAGCCACATCTTTGGCCACGGCGGCGCGCGCGATGCAGCCTCGGAAATCGGGGTGCCCTTCCTCGGCGAAGTGCCGCTGACCATGCAGGTGCGCGAGTGCTCCGACAGCGGCCACCCGGTCATCGTATGCAATCCGGCCAGCACGGCGGGCGGCGCGTTCCTCGCCATTGCCGATGAAGTCGCCGCCGGGTTCGAGACCGTTCGCCAGAAGCCGATGCCCGCCATCCACATGGTGGACTGAGGCGCAGATCCGGCCGAAGCGTCGACAGGGTTAACGGTTAATTCGCATCCGTTATCAAGCTCAACGGCTAAGTTACGGAAGGCAAAGCGGAACGTCGCCTGGCACACGAATTGCTAAATCTTCGGGCAAAACAACAAACCCGAAAGGCACTGTGCCATGCGCGCGCTTCTGCATTCCTTCGTTGCTGCCGCTACCCTGTTCAGTGGCCTGACCACCGTGCAGGCTGCCATTGTTTCCGCCGACTTCCGTGCGGAGCTGACCCTGCCCTACTGCTGCGGCGATGACGCCAACGTCTTCGAGAACCTCGGAGCCCCGGTCGTCTCCCCCGGCACGGAGCTGAACTTCAGCCACATCATTCAGGACGACTATGTCGGCGGCGTCGGTGTGGATCTGGAGCCCGGCTCCAACACCCTGACGCTGTTCGTCACCGAGACGTTCGATACCCTCATTGCCGATTTCCAGCGCATCGTCGTGACGGTGAGCAATATCGTGACCGATGACGGCGCGCCCATTACCGACTTCGCGCTGGACTTCGATGACCTGACCGATCCGGCCGTCAGCGATCCCTACACCATCACCACCAGCTTTACTGGGGACAGCCTGATGATCGTCTATGACCTGGTGAACCAGGTCGAAGAGGCGGAGTTTGAAATCCGCGAGGGTGGCACTGCCCGGTTCACCTTCAGCACCGGCACGCCTTCGCCAGTTCCAGCTCCGGCCAGCCTCACCCTGCTGGGCACCGGCCTTCTCGGCCTCGGCATTGCGCGTCGCCGCAAGACGGCCTGACCGGCTCATCGAACCGGCCTGCTTTTAAAACCTCAAGAACGGGCGCGCTCCAGCAACGGGCGCGCCCTTGTCATTTGCACCAATATCGCCATGTTTCCTCAGGGCACGTTGTAACTGGAGGGTCGCGCCATGCTTACGTCAGACAAGGACATCGCAGCGCTATTGCAGGAAACCCGCACCATTGCGGTGGTTGGCGCATCTCCAAAGGACAGCCGCCCCAGCAACGAGGTGATGCGCTACCTGCTGACGCAAGGCTACGAGGTGTTCCCCATCAACCCCGGCCATGCCGGTGAGACCATCCACGGCCAGCGCGTCTATGCCAGCCTCGCCGACCTGCCCACCCCGCCCGACATGGTGGACATCTTCCGCCGCTCTGAAGACGTTGGCCCCGTCGTCGATGACGCCATTGCCTGCGGTGCCAAGTCGATCTGGATGCAGATGGATATCTACAACGAGGAAGCCGCTGCCCGCGCGGAAGCCGCCGGCCTCAAAGTGGTGATGGACCGCTGCCCCAAGATCGAGATCCCCCGCCTCGGCCTGCCGCCCATCGGCTGAGGCCGCGGGATTGTCAGGGGGGGATCGCAACGGGGTTACAGCCCCCTTGCCTGGAAACCTGAAGGGAGATCGCCCCCTTAAACCCGCCGCTCCAGCGTCACGAAGCTGTAGGCGGGATAGTCTCCCTCTGGCGGGAAGGTCTCGCGCGCTGTCTCCACCCACGCGTGCGGGTCGGGCATGGGGAAGGACGCATCGCCCACCGGCTCCAGATGCACCTCGGTCAGGTAGATGCAGTTGGCGAACGGCAGGGACTGGGCGTAGATCTCCGAGCCGCCGATGATCATGATCTCGTCCGCCCGCGTCTTGGGGTCCAGTCCAGCGGCGGCCACGGCCTCGGCAAGGTTGGGCACCACGGTCACGCCTTCGGCCGACCAGTCTGGATTGCGGGTGACGACAATGTTGTGTCGCGCCGGCAAGGGCTTGCCGATGGACTCGAACGTCTTGCGGCCCATGATCACCGGCTTGCCCACGGTCAGCTGCTTGAAGTGCTTCAGATCCGCCGGCAGCCGCCACGGCAGGGCATTGTCCCGGCCGATGATACCGTTGTCCGCCCGCGCCACTACCAGCGAAACCCGCGGGGTCGTCCTGCTTGCCTCAGCCATCGCGCCCTCTCCTTCTCTGCCCTGGAATATGGAGCTAAATCCCTGTTCGTAAACACGGAAGGCGGCCCCAAGGGCAAGCCCTATGATGCAAGCGGGGAAATCCGCTCAGGTTCCAGAGGCAAGAACAGCCCCCTTGCGTCTCGGCAACCGGCATGCAAGGCCATGGCGGCAAGCAGGCATCATCCACGGGGCGACCATGGCACTTTCGTTCACTTCCATCTGGATCGTCGGCGCATCCACCGGCATCGGGCGGGCAACCGCGCTGGAATTCGCAAGGGCCGGCGTCACCGTCTTCGCCTCGGCCCGCCGCGCAGCTCTGCTGGAAGCGCTTGCCGCAGAAGCCCCCGAGGGTCACATCATCCCCGTTCCCGTCGATGCCTCCGACCGCGCGGCCATGCTCGCCGCCTATGCCCGCATCGAGGCGGAGCACGGGACGCCCGGCGCACTGTTGTTCGCCGCCGCCATGTCTGCGCCGGAAGACGGCACGCAGGCGGTGGCGGAGGTGATTGGCCCCATGTTCGAACTGAACGTTTACGGCTGCCTGCACATGCTGGAAGCGGGCCTGCCCGCTCTGCGCTCCCGCC
>NZ_DATBUP010000179.1:0-4920 GCF_036515995.1 Pedomonas sp.
CTTACGTGCGGCAGGAGGGGCGCTGGTACATCCAGACCAGCCGGTTTGAGCGCCAGTCCCTGCTTGTGCGCAGCATCAACGAGACGGGTAGCCTGTCGGCGGCCGTCCTTGGCCTCCAAAATCACGGATGAAAGGGTCCAGCATGCAACAAAAGAACCCGATGGTGGCGGTGGTCACCGGTGCGAGCCGCGGCGCAGGCCGGGGCATCGCCGCGGCGCTCGGTCAGTACGGCGCCACCGTCTATGTGACGGGCCGGACGATGCGCGCCGGCGAGGCGGCCCTGCCCGGCACCATTCTGGAGACCGCCGAGGCGGTGACACAGGCCGGCGGGCGCGGCATTGCCGTCCAGGTCGACCACGCGGACGATGCGGCGGTTGCCGCCCTCTTCCGCCGGGTCGAGGAGGAGCAGGGCCGACTCGACCTGCTGGTGAACAACGTTGCTCACATCGATGACCAGTTGATCGAGCCCGGGCCGTTCTGGGAAAAGTCGCTCTCGCTGGCCAACATCCTGGATGTGGGCCTGAGGAGCCAGTACGTGGCAAGCTACCATGCCGCGCCGCTCATGGCCCGGCAGAAGAGCGGGCTCATCGTCTTTACCTCCTCCTTCGGCAGCAACTGCTACATGCACGGGCCGGCCTACGGCGCGCAGAAGGCCGGCGTCGACAAGATGGCCTACGACATGTCGATCGACCTGCAGGATCACGGCGTCGCGGTGGTTTCGATCTGGATGGGGATCCTGGCGACCGAGCGCACCAAGGCGTCGGCTCTTGCGCGCCCGGACGAGTACGGCCACGCGCTCGAGATCGCCGAGACGCCCGAGTTCACGGGGCGCCTCATCGCCAGGATCTTCGAGGATCCCAACCGCATGGATTTAACGGGCAAGGTCCTGATCGGCGCCGAGCAGGCGCTCAGCTATGGCCTCATGGACGAAGGCGGGCGCCAGCCCGTCTCCCACCGGCCGATGCTGGGCGGGCCGCCGGCCTACCATCCGGCCATCGTCAGGTAAGGCCCATGGCGGCCGGGCGGAAGACCGAGCAGCGCCCGGCACGCCTTGTCCGCGCTTCGGCCCGAATGCGGGAAACTGCACAGGTGCCCAAGGCCGCGGGAACTCTGACGCCCATATGCAGAGCCGCACGCGGGCGCCGGCAAGCCATAAATAAAATCATGCGCTCCGGGGCAGCCCCAGTCCGGCACGCCGCTGTCCCTTGCCGGCAGTGCCGGCACGCATCGACAGGGGGACCACAGCGGGCAAGACCCGCCTTGCGCTTGTCCCCTTGCAGTTCTGGAGGCTTGCGTCTCGAGTGCTGGTTGCGCAGTCCTTGCCCTTTTCCAGCGGAGTTCGCTCATATGAAAAACAATAAGGACTTTCACAGCTTTTTGCGGGATGCGTCCTGCACAAATCCGCGGCCGGCGCACCGCCAGATTGAAACCATGGTCGACCGGGTCGTGCTGACGCGGACCGTCGAGACCTTCATTGCAAAAGACCCGGAGGCTGCGGCGGTCAAAAGCACGGCGCGGCGCCGGCACCTGCTGCGGGCGCTTGCTGGCTGCTGCAACTTTGCCCGCGAGATCCGGGCCGACAGCACGCTCCACTTCGGGCTTTTCTCGGCCTGGGAGCGGGAATTCTTCTTCCTGATCCGCGAGGCCGGCACCCGCGGCGGGTGTGCGGAGGAGCCTGCAGGGCATCCTGCCGCGCCTGCCCGGATCCTGGCGATCGGATTCCGGGAAGACTGGGGCCCGCCTTCTGGCTTGAATTGACCTCCCCTGCCCGCGCAGGCGCGGAGAGCGCTGCCGTGCCCGCTGTCCGGCGCCTGGGCGAGCGGGCCTGTTCACTCAATGAAATTCAGGAAAAAGACAAGGCCGGCCTGACCCGGACCCGAGGCGCAAGCCACTGGCCAGCCTTGGGGCAGTCCCGGCGATTATGGGCGCAATTGGCGGCGATGTTCCTGGCAACCCCGGTCCTATTCCCGGCAGGTCTGCAGCGGCCTCGGCTCGCGTGCCGAACCGCGCGCTGGCCTGCCGGCAATGCCAGTCTTCGCAAATAAAAGGTGCAACGCGAACTCTAGAAAATGGTCGAGACCAGCCGGTAGGGCCGCGGCTCCTCCCCTTCCAGCTTGAGCCGAAACACATCCTCGCCCCAAATGACGCAGTGGGCCTGAATGGGGCAGTCCTGGGCGATGATGGCGACGGGCCTGCCATGGCGCTCGAACAGGCGCTGGGCCAGCCGGTGAGCGCGGGTGTAGTCGGTCAAGCGCCGGCGCAAGGGTGACGGGTGTTCGGGCCAGGGTACAGCGGAACAGGGCTCTGGGGTGCGCATCGCTCCCTCCTCAAAGGCTAGGGACCTTTGCTGCTTGGGAATCTTGGCCCCTGTCATGACCTGGGCGCCTTCGGGTCTGCGGCCGGTGCGTTCGCCGCTTCCACGAGATCAGCGACGGAGTGAATGCCGAACAGCGCCAGGTGGCGGCAGGGCACATGCTCGCCGGCCACATGGGTGGCCAGAATCTCGAAGGTCGCCCGCGTCTTGAGATGGGCAAGGCTTTGGGCATTGCCAGATCCATAAACGTGGGGCGCGGTGATGACAGCCTGCCGGAGAACATCGTGGTAGTCCGAGTAGTAGGTGAGCGCGATCCGGTGGATCTCCCGCCAGTGCTGGCGCAGGTGCTCGCGCTGGAGGCTGGCGGCAGCGGCGATGTCGGCCCACTCGGCCTCGGACACCGTATCGAGCCGGCTCCAGAAGGCATGGATCTCCGGGGTTGCCCAAGGGTAGCGGCCGTCGCGCTCGATGAGCGTGTCCGGCCAGATCGGACGGGGGTTTTCGGGCCCTAAGCGCATGAGAACCGCATGGGTCAGACTGATGCCGAGGATCTCGGCAACCGCCCGGTCGATGACATCCTGAGGCGCGGCCTCGTACTGTGCGCGGGACCAGCGGGCCAGGTGCTTCAGCACATACCAGTGCGGCTCGACCTTGAGGGGCGTCACCGACAGTGGCCCACCCGGACTCTTCGTGTCGTGGAGGAGCGTGTGCTTGACGCCCCAGAAGTCGCGCATCCATTCGGCATTGCGCTCGATCTGCCGGGCCCGCCAGCGGGCAGAATGATCAGTGCCGGCCTGCTCCGCGTGCCCGCCGATGCGCCGCGTCAGAAGAAGAACGGGGCGCGGGCGCCGGCACGGGCGCAAGCGCAGGCGGAAGGGTTTCTGGAACAGCTTGAGCAGGTCTTTGAACATAAGAGAAGCTCCTTTCAAGCGAAGGCCCTGAGGACGCGCAGCACGACGCCACCCGCGCGGGGGAAGCGCGAGGGAGAAGCCGAAGCGGCAGGGATCAGGGCAGAGGTGGCGAGGATATTGAGCTGCTTGGCGGGGGCAGTGCCCCTCGAGGCCACCGAAAACTTTCAGTAATCCTCGGGAAAGCCGATGGTCAGCACCCGGCGGGTGACGGCCGGGTTGGCGGGGTCTGAACTCCCCTTGCGGCCGGCCGTGTCAAAATAGTCGATCTTGAAGAAGAAGGTGCGGTCCCAGCTTTCAAAAAATCCGAAGTCGTGCTCTTCGGCAGGGTCATTGTTTTCATCGAATGCATCGAACGCGGCCAAGGCGCGCAACAGAAACAGTCGGCGCGCCAGCCATTCCTTGGGCAGCAGCTCCGGCGCGGATCGAAGGAAGTCGGCAACGGCCGTGGTCAGGACCACCTGGCCGAGCCGCGTGTCGAAGGGCGCCTGGCGCAGCTGGTCGTTAAGCTCGCGAATGCGGGCCTTGTGCGCTGGATCATTCAAATTTTGGGTCATGGCGGAAGCCTTTCAGCAAGCCCGCGCGCCCGGCCTGCTCGAGAAAGAGCAGCCGGTCGCAGCGGCATGGGTGAAAGAGAAGGGTTGCTTCAGGCCGGCTTCAGGACATCGGCCCAGTCGTTGAAGGGCGGCTCGGGGAACCGGGCCAGCACCTCGAGGCCCGCCCTGGCATAGGTGGCCTGTGCGCGGGCAACGCCGTGGCGTCCGGCCTCGTCATTGTCGCCGAACAGCACCAAAGTCTGGACGCACTCCGGCAGTGCCAGCTGATAAAGGCGCGTGCTCGAGAGCGCCGCCCAGACCGGAATGCCGTGAAGCTGCATCGCGGCCAGGGCCGTCTCGACGCCCTCGGCGAGCCCGAGCGTCGGTCTGGCCGGGGCCAGTTGCACTGCGCTTTTGCCGGGCGCATTGGTCAGCATGCGCCGGGGCTCGCAAGAGCTGAGGCGCGGTTCGTTTGGGTCCAGGTAGATGCGATGCAACGCTACAAGCCGGCCGTCCAGGTCCTGGCAGGCGGCGAGCAAGACCGGGGGCCGGTGCCCGCTTGGCCGGTGGCGGCAGCGGGGCAGGAAGCGCAAGGGCACGCTCTGAGGAGCAGTTAGCCCGCGTGCTTCCAGGTAGCGGGCAGCGAGCGTGTTCTGGACCGGCACCGCCTCTTGCCAGAGCCGCTCCACCCAGGCCTGGATTTCCTGCGGGCTGCGCTCGGGCGGCAAGGCCTTCAGGCGACACCCGCCCAGGTGCGGCTCATACCGGCGGATGGCCGCCAGCACAGACGATTGAGAACAGCCTGCGTGGCATTTGAAGAGCAGCGCCTGCTCGCCAGTGCGGATACTGAGCGAGGGCGTGCGATCCTTGTGGGCCGGACAGCGGCACATGCCGTGCTGTCCGAACCAGGCGCCGCCGAGCAGCCCGCACAGGCGGGCGCCGGCCGCGGCCAGCTCTGAAGTCATGGCAGGTCTCCCAGAAAGCAATGAAGGGCAGGAAGAGACAAGGAGATGATGCTTCTCACCCCTCGCCTCTTCCCCCTTTTCTTCCCTCCTTCCCCTTCGGTCTGGACTGGGGCCCGAGGAGATGCTTTGCGATCCGGGCTGTCACACAGCGGCGGATTCTATCCGGAGAGATACCTCGTCCCGCCCTGATTGCCACG
>NZ_DATBUP010000180.1:0-2669 GCF_036515995.1 Pedomonas sp.
CAGTCTTGCTGCCGGCCACGCGCACCTTCGCGCCCGCCGGTAGCGGCGAGCCGTCTTCCTGCAGCACGGTCATCAACGCACCGTGTGACAATTCGGCCGCGAATTCCACAATCACGCCGCTGCGGTTATAGGGCCGCACCGTCTTCTCGAACGCGCCCGATGCGAGATCGAGCGGCAGGTCGGACTGTTCGATCCGCACGGTGTTTTTCTCATAAGGGCGTAAGCGCGGAATGATGGCCACGCCCTTGCTGTTGGTCTTGGCGACAGGCTGGTTTTCGGCATAGACCTGCACGCCCTTCACCTCGCCCACTTTGACGGCGGCAAAGCTCTGCTCCAGCCGACGGGCGGTGAACACATCGCCCTCGATCAGCCCGACCGATCCGGAGACGGTGGCGCGCACGGCGGCCTTGCCGTTGGTGCGGGTGGCCTCGACATCGTAGCGGCCGAAGTCGGTCTGGTAGCTGAATTGACCGTAAAGCCGCTCGTCAGCACCTCTCTCGACGTCGGCGCGATAGCCCATTCCCTCGCCCTCCGGCAGGTTCTGCTGGAGGGACGCACCCAGGCTCGTCCTGCCGCCGGTGTGCTGGACACGGGTCGACGCCGTTCGGCGGGGGCCCAGCGGAATGCTGAGGTAGGCGCCCAGCATGGTATTCTTCTGGCCGCTGAGCGATTGCTGGGCCGTCAGGTTGAGCGCTCCGATGTCTCCAATGCGGAACATGGCGCTTGCGCCCGCCATCTCCACGTCGCTGTCGTCACGGCTGTCGCGGTAGAGATAATTGAGGTTCACCGAGCCGAAGCTGGTGGGCAGACCCGCATAAACCTGGGTCGTCTGCGCCACGGCGCGCCGGTCGGAGGCAAGGCCGACATAATCGTAATTCCGGGTGGTCAGTTCGGTGCGCGCACCAAAGCTCACGGTGCGCCACAAGCTCTCGAAACCCAGCCCGACCATGCCGCCGGTGCCCTTGTCGCCCTGGCTGGCCGCAGCCGAAACCGTGAACACGCCGACGCCCGGCAGCAGTGTCCCGGCAGACAGGCTCGCCATGCGCTGATCCGCCGTCGCCTCCAGATGGGCCTCGCCGGTCAGCCGGTCCGTAAAGCCGTAGCGATGGGTGGCGGACACCGCCAGGTCGCCATAGCTGTTGCTGCGGCGCGCATAATCCTGGCGCAGAAAGCCGACCTCGTAGGAATAGTCGTGCAATCCACGGCGGAGGATCTGCGTCGATGCAAAGTAGGACTGGGTGGTGACGGTCTCCCGGCCGAGGGCATCGCGCACCACCAGGCGCACGTCACCCGCACCGGTCATCACCGGCACGTCGGTGATCTGGAATGGGCCGGCCGGCACGTCCTGGCTGCCGCGCAGGGCATTGTTCACATAGACGTCAACTGTCGATGGCAGGGCCGCCGAACCACCAACAGTGGGCATCGGCAAGGTGATGAAGCCGGGCTGCACCGCGAAGTTCCGCGCGAACTGCACGCCGGAGAACCGCAGCGGCGTGCCGCCGATGCCGCCGCGCGTGATGCCGTCGCCCACCCGCAGGGAACGCATCCGCTCCGGATCGTCGATCGACCAGCTGGTCTCCAGGCGCACGAGGCCGGCCCCGTCCCGGCCGCCCGGCATGAGGAAGCGAGTGGTGCCGTAGCCATGGGGCGAATAGACGCCGGCTTCGAAAAAGCCGCTGACGATGGTATCGCCGTCGCCATGCTGCGCGTAGACGTCATAATTGAGGAAACCGCCCCAGGCCGAGGTGGTCATTGGGCCGGTTTCGCCACCATCCAGCCTGGCGTCGTTCACGTTGAAAAGAGTGGCAAGCGCCGAAATGTCGAGGCTCTGGGTTGCTTCGTCCACCGTGGCCGTCAGACCATTGACGCCACCAAGGGCGTAGTAGGTCTCGCCATCGAGCACAACGGTGCGAGACGAGAATTGCCGCATCCGCCACGCCTCAAGACTGGCCCTGGAGGCATAGATGACGCCGTCCGCATCGCGGGCGAACAAGGCTGCCTCGCCCTGGGGCTGACCGTTCAGCCGCACCTCGAGCAGAGCCGCTTCCAGATCCTGCGCGCCGTTGCTCGCCCATGCACTGGGCACACCCAGGCATGCAGCAACGGCAAGCCCAAGGACGACATGGCTAGCGCTTCTCGAGAGTGAGAGTTTCCTGGTTCTCGCCATGGGCAGTTTTTGTCACCAGCTGAAAGGGGGCATCGGCCGTCAGCCCTGCGGGCTTGCTGATTTTCCATTGCCGGGCGCTGCCGGGCAGCACGACGCCCATGGTCTTGCTGAGGTTGATGCTCTTGCCCGAAGCGGTCCTGGCGCTCAGCTCCAGCACCTGCTCATGCAGCGTGCCGCTGTTGCGCCCTTCAACCACCATGCTGCCATCGGATGCGCGCCAGGCTGACCAATGCAGGTCCGCCTTGCCCTGGGTTTTGGGCAGCGCATAGAGGGGCAGGTTGAGACGCAGCACCATTTGAATGGCATTCCCGCCTTCGATCTGCTGCGGAATTTCCTCGACAATCACGCGGTAGGCGCGCTCCGCGCTTGTATCGCGCTGGCGCAAGCCGACGCGAACCGTCTGGGATCCCTTGGCAGGAATGGTTACGATCGGCGGCGTCGTCAGCACATCCTTCGTCGGCGTGTACACGTCCTCGCCGTTTTCCTGTGTCCAGGCGAAGGC
>NZ_DATBUP010000181.1:0-6773 GCF_036515995.1 Pedomonas sp.
CTGCGCCAGCGCCTCGTCTTCCTCGACGGCACGGATGATGCGCAGGTGCGCTGGGCCATTGCCTCGACCTCGCCCGAGACGGTCAAGCTCATCCTCACAAATGGGTCGGCCTTCCGGCTGATGGAGCAGCACAAGCGGCGCTTCTATTTCGATCAGGCAGGCATGCTGACCGCGCGCTTCGGCCTTTCTCATGTGCCGGCGGTCGTCGAGCAGGAGGGCCGGCAGCTGCGCATCCGCGAGGTCCCCATAAGCAGGCCGTCCCTGGGAGGCCGGCCATGAGACTGTGGTGCCTTCTCCTCGCCCTCGCGGCGGCGCTCGGTCTGACCAGTCCGGCGGCGGCCGTTCTGCCCGGCAAATGCTCGGGTCGGTTCGTCAACCCGATCACCGAGATCTGCTGGTCCTGCCTGTTCCCGATCTCGGTTGGCACGTTTCCGGTCTGGCCTTCGGGGCGGCCGGATGCGCCGAACCCGCCCTTGCCGGTGTGCTACTGTCCGCCCCTACAGGTCGGCGTCTCCATGGGCTTCTGGGAACCGATCCGGCTGGCCGACGTCAGCATGAAGCCGTGGTGCTTCGTCAACCTCGGCGGGCTCAGCCTGAACCCGGGCTTCGACATCGGCCACAAGCAGTTTGCCGGCCCCTCGATCCTTGGTGGGAACGGCCAGAACAGCGGCGGCTGGCATGTGCACTGGTATGTCTATCCGCTGATCTACTGGCTCGAGCTGCTGACCGACTTTGCCTGCATGGAGGAGGGCTCCATCGACGTCGCCTACATCAGCGAGGTCGATCCGCTCTGGCAGGATTCCGAACTGGCGACGATCATCAACCCGGAAGCGGTGCTCTTCGCCAACCCGCTGGCAACCGCGGCCTGCGCGGCCGACTGCGTGGCCGCAACAACGGCGCTGCCGCTGGATCCGCTCAGCTGGTGTGCGGGCTGCTTTGGTACCATGTACCCGATGAACGGCAATATCCCGGCGCAACTCGGCCATGTCCAGGGCTCGCGTCTGGCGCTCTCGCGCTTCATCTACAAGCTGCATCGCCAGATGGTCGCCGAAGGCACCATGGGCGCAAAGGGCCTGTGCAGCAAATACCCGATGCCGATCCTGCGCAAGCAGCAGTACCGCCTGCAGGCCGTCAATCCGCGCCCGCAGACCTCCGGGCGCTACGCCTGCGCGCCGATCGGCGCCTCCCCGCTGATGTACGGCGCCGGCCAGATGATCCCCATCATCGGCGAGGACTTCGGCTACCTCGTCTGGCGCAAACGCAACTGCTGTGTGCTGTGAGGGAGGCTGGCATGCGCAGGTTGATCCTCTTGGCTTTTCTCCTCAGCGGTCCGGTCGCGGCACAGGAGACAATGACGAAAGGCGAGGTCGAGGCCATCCGCGAGCGGGCGAGGGCCCATGCCTCCGAAGCCGAGGCCTTTGCCGCGACGATCCGGCAGCGGGCAGAGGCGCTGCGCGGCGAGGCTGAGGCGCTTCGGCAATCCGCGCGGGCGAACCGGGAGGCAGCGCCTGCCTCTGCCAGCGCGCCGGTCGAAGGCCTTGACCTTGACCGGCTGGTTGCCGCCTCCGAGCAGCTCCAACGCGCCGGCGAGGAGGTCGGGCCGCAATTGCTGGCCTTCGTCTCCTTCTCGATGCCCGAGACTGCGCTGCGCCAGATTGTCCAGGACGTGACCGCCGTCGGCGGCGCCGTCGTCTTTCGCGGCATGCCGCAGAACAGCATCAAGGCGTTTCGCAATCGCCTGCTCGGGGTGCTCGGGGCCGGTCAGGCTCCGGCCAACATCGGCATCGATCCACGCCTGTTCCGGGCCTTCGGCGTTATCGAGGCGCCGACCTTCGTCGTGGTCTCGACCGGCTTTGAGCTGTGCGACGGTTTTGACTGCCAAGACACCCCGCCGCCCCATGACCGCATGACCGGCAACGTGAGCGTCGCCTATGTTCTGGAGACGATGGCGGCCGGACGGGGACCTGGCGCGGCCGTCGCAAAGGTCCTGGCGCAGCGGCTGAAGCAGCCGGCCCGCCCCGGAGGGGCCGAGCCATGACGCTGCGCTCGGCGCTTCTAGTCTTGTTGGCGCTGGGACTGGCCGGCGGGGCGATTGCCTCGGGCGAGGTGACTGCGATCAAGGAGGATGCCAAAGCGTTCGGCGCGCAGTTGCTCCCCGGAATGCAGGCCGGCGCCACAGCCGCGCCGACGGCGGAGCGGTTGCCGGGATACCAGGCGGGGCCCTATCCCGAGAGCAGCTACCAGGACAATCCGGACGCGATGGCGACGGCGGGCGCGGCTATGGCGACAAGCCATGCGGGCGCCGCGACCGTCCACTCCAGCATGGCGTTGCGGCCGCAGTTCGAGACGGCCGATATCGAAGCGGCAATTGCCGGCGGGATGGCGGTCTCCGCCGACCCGGGGGTTTACGTGACCGGCTACTCGGGTGAGCAGGGCGATTGTCGGCCGCTGCCGCCGGGCGGCGACATCGGGGCAACCTACGAGCAGACGTGCAACAGCGGCATGCGGGTCGAGGAGGGCGCGCGCGCCTGTCCGATCACGCTCGAGCACGATATCCGGACAAGGTACCGGTACGAGTGCAGCCATGATCCGGTGCGCAACGAGGTAGACGACTGCGCCCTGTTCGACGGACACGCGAACTGCTCCCTGACCGGCTCCCGGCCGGGGGCGTGCCTGGTCGAGGGGCGCTTCGGGTGCGTCGAGCCGGGCGCGCTCATCCTGGAAATGCAGTGCCCGGCTTTGGTGCCAGGCGCGACACTGCTCTCCAGCACCGCCACCTACCATGGGTCGACACGAAACGAGAGCGCCTGTGCTGGTCTGGCAACTGATGCGACCTGCTCTGCGCCGACCGAAGTCTGCACTGACAGCACGCCCAGGACCCGCACCATCGCGGGCGTCAGCATCACGCAGGACTGTTGGGGCTGGGTGCGCACCTACGGGTGCGCGGCGTTCACGCCCGACAGCGACTGTGGCCCGCTGGAAGAGCTGGGCTGTACCTTCCGGCGTGAAATCTGCCTCTCCGAAGACGCGCCGTGCTCGATGTGGGAGCGGGTCTATGCCTGTCCGATCCCGGACGCGCCGCAGCAGCCGACGCAATACATCTGCGATGCGGACGTCGTCTGCATGGACGGCAGCTGCGAGACGATCACGCGCGAGCCCAACACCGAGTTCAAGGATGCGGCCGTCGCCCTTCAGGCCATGGGGCAGGTCGGCAAGGAGCTTGATCCTGAAAACCTGACCCTGTTTGGTGGCGAGCGCCTGACCTGCGCCATGACCATTTTCGGCGCGATCAACTGCTGCGTGCCACGGGGACTGCCGCTCATCGGCGGCTGCGATGCCGAGGACCGGTTGCTCAAGGAACGGCGCGAAAATGGCCTGTGCCACTATGTCGGCACCTATTGCAGCGCAAGGACGCTTGGCGTCTGCACCAAGAAGCGCGAGGCGCACTGCTGTTTTGCGAGCAAGCTCAGCCGCATCCTTCAGGTCGAGGGCCGCCGCCAGCTGGGCTTGCCGTGGGCGGACCCGAAGGAGGAGACCTGTGCGGGTCTGACCATCGACCAGTTCGCCCAGCTTGATCTCTCGCAGATGGATTTCAGCGAGGTCTACGCCGAGTTCACAGAGGCGGCGCGCCTGCCCGACAATCTGGCGACGATCGATCAGATGAAGCAGCGCATCACTCAGTACTACGAGGCCGCACAATGAGGGGCCTGGTTCAGACCGATGAATGGCGGCTCCCTCAGCCAGGCACGTCCTATGGGGCAGCGGTCAGGCGGGAGAAACACCCATGAAGCGCGCCCTTCCGTCGGCAGCTATTGGCGTAGTCGTGCTTGCGGCCGCGGTCAGCGCCGGCAGCGGTCCGGCTGGCGCTGCCGGTCAGGCCGAGCGGTTTTATTGTGAGGAGCGGCAGCTGGGCTACTGGTTCTACTGTACCCGACCTGAGACAGCGCCTCCGGCGACACAGCCTGCCCCGGAACCAGAGCCCTCATACCAGGACCGGCTTGCCGAGGTGACCGAGACGCTGCGCGAGCTGAAGGCGCGGGCCATTCTCGAGCCGACCGAGGAGAATGTGGCGGCCTATGTCGCCTTCCAGCGCGAGCAGCTGGACCGGTCAGGTCTTTTTACCGACGTCTGGCAGCGGCTCCTCTGGCAGCGCCCGGACCTGGACTACACCTTGAAGCGCCCGGTCTCGACGCTCGGCAAGCAGGCCTGGCTGGACGCACGCCAAACCGACAAGCAAGCGCTCATGGCCCAGCTGCCGGAGCGGTATGGCCTGTTTTATTTTTACGCCGCCAGCTGCCCTTCGTGCCGACTGATGACGCCGGTCCTCAAGTACATCGACCAGACCTATGGCCTTCACATTCAGGCGGTCTCGATGGATGGCGGCCCCAATCCGGATTTTCCGGATGCAGTCGTTGATCGCGGTCAGAGCGCGCGCATGGGTTTGCCCTCAAAGACGGTCCCGGCTTTGGTGCTGTTCGATACTGAGACGAAGCAGTTCATTCCGATCGGTCATGGGCTGCTTTCGGCCGACGAGATCCTGGAGCGGATTTTCATTCTGACCCAGACGAAACCAGGGGAAGATTATTAGGAGAGAAGTGATGCTCAGGCAGGCCAAGGCCGCGCTGTACCGTGTGGCGTATGGGGTAACGCTTCTGGCCGGGTTGCATCTGGCAGTGCTCCCGGTCTCCGTGCAGGCGGACGTGGCCTCATCCATGGCGCAGGCGTTCGATGACATGGGCGCGGCCGCCAACGTCACCGGCCCGTCGGCCTTCCAGGGACAGTCGGCAGGCTACTATAGCCTTGGCAACGTCTGGGTGCGCATGCCCCAGAAGACGACAAACATCGCCAATCTGCAGCTGCCCAGCGCCCGGGCCGGCTGCGGCGGCATCGATCTGTTCTCGGGGTCCTTTTCCTTCGTCAATGGCGGCGAGATTGTCGCGCTCATGAAGGCCGTCGCCAACAACGCGGCCGGCTTTGCCTTCAAGATCGCGATCGATACTGTCTGTCCCGAGTGCGGCCATGTGCTCGAGAGCATGCGCCAGGCCGCGCAGCTGATGAACAATTTCAATATCTCAAGCTGCGAGGCAGCACAGGGGCTGGTGGGCGCGGTCTGGCCGCAAAGCGACCTGGCCGACAAGGCCTTTTGCGAGAGCATCGGCAACTCCTCCGGTCTTTTTACCGACTATGCGGCGGCCAAGCACGGCTGCGGCTCGAAGGGCCAGCGCAGCGCAACGGTCGCAGCGGCCGATCCGCTGACACAGGATGTCAACCCGGCGCTGCCGCGCAACTTCACCTGGGAGATCCTGAAAAAGACCGACTACTTCAAGGCCGGTGGCAGCCACGATTACCAGATGATGGAATATGTGATGAGTTTGGTTGGCACCATCATCTATCAGCCGCCGAGTGACACCTCGCCCGGCAAATACAGCCCGGTCTTGGGCGATTCCTCGGGGCGGCTGGCAACTGCGTTGCTCGATGGCTCGGGATCGCCGCCGGTCCAGTATTACAAGTGCGATGAGCACGACAATTGCCTCACCCCCACACTGACCCAGCTGAACCTGGCTGCCGCTGATGCCTTGCGCGCCAAGGTGCGCGGCATGATCGACACCATGGCAACCAAGGTGCGGGGCTCCGCCCCGCTCACCGAGAGCGAAAAGGCGCTGCTTCAAGTCGCAACCATCCCGCTCTACAAGGTGCTGGTGGTGCAGGCGGCCTATGGCCGGGGCCTGAACATTGATGACCGTGATACGCTCGCCGAAGTGACGGCGATTGATTTGCTGTTTGCTCAGCTTGATCACTTTTTCTCGATCATCTCGCGCTCGCAGGCCAACTTCATCGCCTCTGATGAGACCAAGCTTCAGGCCTGGGCCGAGCTGATCGGTCGCTCGCAGGCGGCGCTCGCCAACCGGCAGCGCGAGGTGCACTCGAAAGTCTCGGTCGTGATGCAGATCATCCAGCGCACGGCCTTTCTTGAATCCATGCTTGCGGCGCAGATGGCAGCGCCCATGGCGGCCTCCATCGACTGGTCGCGTTCGATCTCGGCCAGCCGGCTGTAGCGGCAAGGGGAGGGGGCCATGGCCACGATCGAGGTCTTCACGATCGGCGGGGGCGAATACCTCGTCAACGTGTTCCAGGCGGTGGCAAGCTGGACCGGCTCGGGCGGCTATGGCTCGCTGTTGCAGGTGATCATGGTGATCGCGCTGGGGTGGATGATGCTGACCCTGGCGCTCAGCCAGGATTGGCGCGGCTGGCTCAGGGATTTCATGGTGGTGCTGCTCATCTACACGACCTTGCTCGTCCCCAAGATGGCAGTCCATGTGACGGACCGGATCGACCCGTCGTTGACGCCAACGCAGGTGGCGGGTGTTCCTCTCGGGCTGGCGCTGGTCGCCGGCTTCTCCAGCCAGGTGGGCGACTATCTCGTCCGCGGCGCGGAGCTGGTCTTTGGACTGCCGAGCGACCTCAATTACAGCCGCAACGGCATGATCTACGGCGTGCGGCTCCTCCAGGCGACGCAGGAATTGCGACTCCAGGACGCCGAGTTTGCCGCCAACCTGGACGAGCATTTTCGGGTGTGCGTGTTCTACGACATCGCGCTCGGCCAATACTCCCTTTATGAGCTGTCGCGCTCGGATGATCTCTGGGCTGCGATTGGCCCCGGCTCGGCCGGCCGGGCGCAGCGCTGGCTGACGCGCAGCGGCTCGGGCGTCAGCTCCAACATTGTCACCTGCCAGGAAGCCTATACTGCGCTCGACGGGCAGTGGGTCAATGGC
>NZ_DATBUP010000182.1:0-26167 GCF_036515995.1 Pedomonas sp.
CCGCCATTTTTATATCGTATAAATCTATTCCTAGAAATTCTGTGGCGGCGTCCTGAAAATAATTTAATATGGTATTTAAGGAAGACATGTGCACATCTCCCGTAAAGTGCAATTTAACCGCTCAATGGAATTGATAAATCCAAATAATGTTAAATTAAATGCGATTGTATTGAGGCGGAGAACGAGCCGGAAATTCTCAGGTTCCGCTATTTTAAAGGGAATATTGGATTGTATAGCGTTTATATTTTTGAATTATTATTGTAATAATTTAAAAATTGAGGTTTCTGCGCCCCCGGCATCACTCTGACAGTCCGCTTGGTTTTGAGGAGAGGTGCCGTTATATGCGGTCCAGTACGAGAAACGCCCAATCGAAAGTGCAAGCCTATGAGCGATACGCCGCCGGACCGCCTGTCCATCAATCCGAAGAGCCCTTACTTCAATGCGGCCGTGCTTGAGCGTGGCGTCGGCATTCGTTTCCGTGGCGCGGAGCGCACTGACGTGGACGAATACTGCGTTAGCGAAGGCTGGATTCGCGTGCCGGTTGGCAATACCCGCGACCGTCACGGCTATCCGCTGACGATCAAGCTGACGGGCACCGTCGAGCCTTATTTTCAGGAAGCGGGCGAGCAGGGCGAGTAACTGCTCTTTTCCGCTCCGGAAAGAACAAAGCCATCAGTTGCAGGGTGCAACTGATGGCTTTTTGGTATCTGCGGGCTTTGGCTTGGACTCAGGCCTGAAGCTGGGCAACGCTAAGCGCTGTAATATTCACAATACCGCGTGCCGTGGTGCTGGGTACCAGTACATGAAGCTGCTTGGACATGCCGAGCAGCAGCGGGCCAATCAGATGGCCGTCATTGGCTGCGGCCAGCAGAGTAAGACTGATATTGGCAGCATCCAGCGTCGGCATGATAAGAAGGTTGGCGGAGCCGGTCAGAGGGCTGCGCGTGACCATTTTGCTGCGAATACTTTCGGCCAGAGCGGCATCGCCATGCATTTCACCGTCAATCTCAAGATCCGGGCAGCTTTGACGAATGAGCGTGAGGGCCTGGCGCATCTTGCGGGCCGTGGGTGAATTGCTTGCGCCGAAGTTGGAGTGAGACAGAAGGGCTGCCTTGGGTGTAACGCCGAAGCGCTGCACGGTGTGGGCCGCCAACTGGGTCATCTCGGCGATTTGCTCTGCCGTGGGGTCGAGATTCATGTGCGTATCGCACAGGAACAAAACGCCGGACGGTAGTATGACCGGCGACATGGCGTAGACGCGGCTCACGGACGGGCTGTGCGGAATGATGGGCAGAACGTCTCGGGTCTGCTGCCACCAGTCGCTGCGGCCGCCGACCAGGGCGGCATCCACAATGCCTGCCTGCAGCAGCATGGCTGCCGCGATGTTGGGGCGGCGGTGAATGCGGCGCTCCGCAGACGTGGGTGGTACACCTCGCCGCTCTACCAGTTGTTGGTAGCGCTCCATCAAGGGGTTGAAGGTTTCGTGATCATCTGCCGGGTCGAGGATCTGGACGTTCACGCCGGGCTGCATTCGCAGGCCCATTTCGCGGATGCGCGCCTCGATGATTGCTCTGCGGCCGATCAGGACCGGCTCCGCGATCCGTTCGTCGAGCACTGTCTGTACAGCCCGCAGTACCCGTTCGTCTTCGCCTTCGGCATAGGCAACCCGCTTGGGTGCGCGGCGCGCGGCTTCGAATACGGGGCGCATAAGTTGGCCGGAACGGTACACAAACCGCTCCAGTTCGGTGCGATAGCTCTGGAAATCGGCGATTGGCCGTTTGGCGGCACCCGATGCCATCGCCGCCCGGGCAACCGCGGGCGCAATTTCAAGCAAAAGGCGCGGGTCGAATGGCTTCGGGATAATGTATTCGGGGCCGAACAGCGGTGCATCGCCGCCATAAGCGCTTGCAACCACCTCGCTTGCCTCAGCGCGAGCCAGTTCCGCTATGGCCTCTACCGCTGCGATCTTCATTGCGCCGTTGATTTCGGTGGCATCCACATCGAGTGCGCCGCGGAAGATGTAGGGGAAGCACAGGACGTTATTGACCTGGTTCGGGAAATCGGAGCGGCCCGTTGCGACGATGGCATCCGGACGAATGGCCTTTACCAGATCCGGAAGGATCTCCGGCTCGGGATTGGCCAGAGCGAGGATGAGCGGCTTGTCGGCCATCATCGGCAGCCATTCGGGCTTTAGGACGCGCGGTGCGGACAGGCCAAGGAAGAGATCTGCCCCGATCAGCACCTCATTCAGGGCGCGCGCATCGGTGTGGCGGGCATAGCGGGCCATATTCGGCGGCATGTTGTCGTCACGCCCCTCGTAGACCACGCCATTGATGTCGGTCAGGGTGACGTTTTCGGGCTTCACGCCCATCTCAACCAATAGATCCACGCAGGCAAGGGCGGCTGCGCCCGCACCGGACGTAACAACTTTTACATCCTCGATCCGCTTGCCTTGCAGCAGCAGGCCGTTGCGCACTGCAGCCGCGCAGACAATGGCAGTGCCGTGCTGGTCATCATGGAACACCGGAATGCTCATGCGCTTGCGGAGCTTCTGTTCAATCTCGAAGCATTCCGGTGCTTTGATGTCCTCAAGGTTGATGCCGCCGAAGGTGGGCTCGAGGGCGGCCACAACCTCGCAGAAATGATCGGGGTCGTTGGAGCTGACCTCGATATCGAATACGTCAATGCCGGCAAACTTTTTGAACAGGACGGCCTTGCCTTCCATCACCGGCTTGGAGGCAAGCGGGCCGATATTGCCAAGTCCGAGGACGGCCGTGCCGTTGGTGATGACGGCAACAAGGTTGCCACGCGCCGTATATTCACGCGCTGTTTCGGGGTCGGCTTGAATTGCTTCGCATGCTGCAGCGACGCCAGGAGAATAGGCCAACGACAAATCGTGCTGGTTCGCCATGCGCTTGGTCGGCTCGACCGCCAGCTTGCCCGGGCGCGGCGAGCGGTGATAATCCAGAGCGGCTTTGCGAAAGTCTTCATCCATGGTCCAACCCCGTTGGCAAACTCAACAAAACTACCGCCTTTGATAGCAGCTGGCAGGCTTCAGCGGTAGCAGCCCTGCGCGCCGTTCTCAAGTCGAGTGTAGGGCAAAACTGGCCCATTAATAGCCAAGGGCCGGATCGCGCGAAGACAGCGGCTGTCGGAAGACAGATGTGACCGGAAGGCCCTGGGTCTAAGAACTTCGAACGCATCCATTCGGGCGAAGTTGTCCAGTGTCTTTAATTTCTCATGAGCAGAGAAGGCCGATTCCGAAACGATTTCGGGCCCATGGGCATATTACTGGTAGAGTTGAAGCAGTGACATGATCTTCATTATGTGATGATTATATTTTTATGGATGGCGAATGAATTGTTTTCAATGTGTTCTATGAATTGAAAAGTAAGTGCATAATTTCCACTACGGAGATCTCATAGCGATTTATTTATTAAAAGAATATGGATAATCTTATCTAATTTCCTTTTAATTTATTGTTATAACGTCGTTTCGTTTTCAGATTATTGTTGGAAACTTGATTTTTTAAATAAAATATCAGGGACGTTATTTGGATAATATTTATAGAATTAAATAGAAGGAGGCATTTGGTAAACGCGGCCTGGCATGAAATTTCTTCCATGAAAGACTTGCGCAGGCGTACGTGCGTTTTCCATAATGTGCTTATACCCACCCCCTGCCTTTTGTCGGGCTGCAGCCCAGAAGTGGAGTGCAGACTAACGCATGCCCCATGATACGCCCCTGATCGCTACTATCGTCGGCGGCATTGGTCTTGCCTTCATTCTTGGCACGATCGCCAGCCGCTTACGTATCCCGCCGCTGGTGGGCTATCTGGTGGCAGGCGTAATGGTCGGGCCTCATACGCCAGGCTTCGTGGCAGATCAGTCCTTGGCTCCCGAACTGGCGGAAATGGGCGTCATTTTGCTCATGTTCGGCGTGGGTCTTCACTTCTCGCTGAAAGACTTGCTGTCCGTGCGAGCAATAGCAGTGCCAGGTGCGGTCGTTCAGATCGCTATAGCCACGGTCATGGGCTCGGCATTGGCTTGGGCACTGGGTTGGACCATCGAGTCCGGTTTCGTTTTCGGCCTGGCACTTTCCACAGCCAGTACAGTCGTGCTGCTGCGCGCGCTTCAGGAACGCAGGCTGATCGATACCGAGAAGGGGCGCATCGCTGTCGGCTGGCTGATCGTCGAAGATCTGGCCATGGTCTTGGCGCTGGTGCTGCTGCCCGCGCTGGCAACGATGTTAAATGCAAGCGATGGCGCGCCCGGCGTGCCGTCAGATGCCAGCATCTGGGGGGTGCTTGGCATTACCTTGCTGAAGGTGGTTGCCTTCGTGGCATTCATGCTGATTGTGGGACGACGGGTCATCCCGTGGGTGCTGCACTATGTGGCGCACACCGGTTCGCGCGAATTGTTCCGCCTTGCAGTGTTCGCCATTGCTCTTGGCGTTGCCTTCGGTGCGGCCAAGCTGTTCGGCGTCTCGCTGGCACTGGGGGCATTCTTTGCCGGCATGATCCTGAGCGAATCCGAGCTCAGCCATCGGGCTGCGGAGGAAACACTGCCGCTGCGCGATGCGTTCGCAGTGCTGTTCTTCGTCTCGGTTGGCATGATGTTCGACCCAATGAGCGTGGTGAACGAGCCCTGGCCGGTGCTCGCAACCTTGCTTATCATCATGATTGGCAAATCGGTCGGCGCCTTCTTTATCGTGCTGGCCTTCGGGTATCCGATCTCGACTGCTCTGGCCATCTCCGCCAGTCTTGCGCAGATCGGTGAGTTCTCGTTCATCCTTGCGGGCCTCGGCGTGGGTCTTGGCCTGTTACCCGAACAGGGTCAGGACCTCATCCTCGCGGGCGCAATCCTGTCGATCCTGCTTAATCCCGTTGCCTTTGGGGCAATCGGCTGGCTTCGGCCCCGGTTGGAAAAGAACGCCCTCTTCAGTTCTATGGCAGGCACGAAGTCCGTTGCTCAAGCCAGCCCGGTTGCACCTGAGGTTGGGCAGCAGGAAGAGAATCGGGTGACCGAGAAAACCGGTCATACCATTCTGGTCGGCTATGGCCGGGTCGGCAGTCTCGTGGGTGACTCTCTGAAAAGCGGTAATCTGCCCTATCTGGTCATTGAAGACAGTGAAAAGACTGTCTTTGCCCTTCGGGACCAAGGCATCGAGACGATCGCGGGCAATGCGGCAAAGGCGGATATTCTGCGCTCTGCAAACCTCGCTGAGGCACAGCGCATTATCGTCGCCATTCCCAATGCGTTCGAGGCGGGGCAGATCGTCCAGCAAGCCAAGGCGGCCAATGCGATCGTGGATGTCATTGCTCGCGCTCATTCGGACGCCGAAGTGCAGTATCTGACCGATCTTGGAGCAACTTCAGTCATCATGGGCGAAAGAGAGATTGCTCGTGCCATCATTGATCGCGTCATGGCTGATACGCAACCGGTCCTAACGCCGACCGAGGAAGCCGAGGAGCCCGTAATAGGTGCTTTTCCCAACAGGCCCGAAGGTCTGGCAGCCGAGCCGCACACTGAAGAGAACCCGCCTCTGGGCCGGGAGGCCGGGGCTGCGTGACTCTGCTCCGGCGCAGGATGGCCTGTCCTCCGCTGTTCCGTGCATGCAACAGATTTCAGTGCGTCTTCCAGGAGTGAACAAGGCATCCAAGACCTGTCCAATGCGTATCCTTCTCGGCGGGCTGGCCGCTTGCCGCGGACCAGCCTGCCGCCATGGATCGTACCTTTTCGGGGAATGACGGCATGAAGCGATACATCATCATCAGCGCGGCATCGGCGGCTTGCCTGGTTCTGGGAGCCTGCGGGCAGGGGCAAGGGCAGGGGCAGTCCGCAGAACAGGCAACCGCAACGGCTTTAAGCGGCGATGAGGTTCAGGATGATAAAACATATACCGCAACGGGTACGATCACCGCGATTGCCGGCAATCAGGTGACGATTGCTCACGAGGCGGTCAAGGAACTGGACTGGCCAGCTGCAACGGCTGACTTTCAGGCGCAGAATCTGGACCAGATCATCGATCTTCGTCCCGGAGACAAGGTTTCGTTCAGTTTTAACCAGGCTGGCGGACAATATATTCTGACAAAGATTGAGAAGCGGGGCGCTTGAGCCCCCATAAATAACGCCTCGTCTTCTGGCCGATGCCGTTTTAACAACGGATGAAAGATCGGGCATCGGCGTTTCAGCGCCGCTCTATTGAAGGCTGAGATCATGGTGCGAGGCAAGCTGGTAGTCAGGATCCTGGGCGCTGTCATTGCGTCGTCGTTGCTGGGAGCGGCGCCGACAGCGCAGCCGGCGGTGGCTGCCGAAGTCGAGGGACGGGATACGCCCGAGGCGGCGTTCGAGCGTTACCGACAACTCATCAATACCCATGATTTCGAGCGACTGGCCCAGACGGTCATTGCGCCGGACGCCCTCTTTGTCTTCACGGAGAAGACGCACCGGGGCCTCAGCGAGGTGCGCGCTGCGTTCGAGCAAACCTGGTCAGTGCTGCCCAACGAGGTCTATGCTATGACCGATGCGCAGTGGCTGGCACGGGACTCAAGCTCGGCCTTGGTCGTGTTCCGTTATAGCTATCGGGGAACAACGAAGAATGGCCAGGTGCTCTCCGGCGGCGGGCACGGCACCAACCTCTACAAGCACACGCCTGCAGGCTGGCGGCTCGCCTATGAGCATCTCAGTCATGACCCCAAGCCAGCGCCCGCCAGTTGACGGGCGCTGAGGTCAATTCCGGCTTCAGCCGAAGCGGAAGCCGGAAATGGCCTTGCCGAGCAGACGCTCATTGTAATCACGCGTGCCCGGCGCATTGTCCGCCGCGCCGACGGCAACCATCAGCGGCAGTAGATGCTCGGACGTGGGATGGGATGCCAGTCCGCCGGGTGCGGCTTCCCACTCGTTCAGCCGTTTCTCGCGCTCGGCAGGATCCACGCGGGTCAACGTCTCGTACAGCCAGTTGTCGAACTGCTCGGCGTCGCGATCCCCGGGGCCGGGTCCGAAGTGCGCCAGGTTGTGGTAGCTCATGCCCGAGCCGATGATGAGAACGCCTTCGTCGCGCAGCGGGGCGAGCGCCCGGCCGATTGCCAAATGCTGGGCGGGATCAAGATCTTGCTGCAGCGAGAGCTGGAGCACCGGCACGTCCGCTTCTGGATAGCTTACCTTCAGCGGGATGAAGACGCCGTGGTCAAGCCCGCGTCGCTCCTCCTTGTCCATGGCCAGGCCGGCCTCGGTCAGGAGGGCCTCGACGCGGGGGGCCAGATCCGTCGCGCCGGCAACAGGGTAGGTGAGGCGATAGGTGTGTTCGGGAAAGCCGTAGTAGTCGTAGAGCAGCGTCGGGTGCGCCGCAACGTTCACTGTCGGCCGCTTGGTCAGCCAGTGGCCCGAAATGATCAGGATCGCGCGGGGGCGCTCCTCGAGAGTGGCGGGCAGATCGCGCAAATAGGCCTCCATTCCGTCCCAGAGGTCGGCAGGCCAGCCCAGCGGCATTTCCATAAAGAAGCACGGACCGCCTCCATGAGGAATGAAAAGGGTCGGCATGCGCACTGTCGCGGTCACTTTAAACTCCATATCTGCACATAGAAGCCGGCATTGGCTGGCAGGTCGGCCCAAAGCCGGCGGGTATTCTGCCAAGGCTTTCCCTTGCACAAGTTAGGCCGGCCGGATTGCTGCTGAAACCTCCCGATTCAGCAAGACTGAGTTTCCGGGCCGGGGAAAATAGCCCAAGGGCTGCCTGACCCGAAACAAGCGACTTGTCGCCAAAAATGGGGGGTATTCTGCAAGCAGGGCGCAGCAATCCACAACGCCAGCGCAAGTTCCATTGACGCCGACCCTCGCCTTCTGTAAGTGAACACTTACAAGATTGACGCCGATAGCCGGACGAGAGGGGTTGGACAATGGCAAGGGACGATGCAACCGTGGGTTTGGGCGACCGCCTGCTTCCAATGAAGGACAGTGCCGAGCTTCGAGCCGCACTGGCGGAAGTGAACGTGCAGACCCTGTTGATGGTCTATGTCCATATGACCCACGACGAGGCCATGCTGGATAGGTTCGCCCCCCACATCCGCCCGGTTCTTTCCGGCCAGCCCAGCGACATTCCAGCCGAACTGGCCGACGAGCTTCGAGACCGCCTGCTGCAGGTGCTGACTCAACCGGGTGCTGCTCGCACCGAACCGCTGCCGCTGGATCTGATGCAGCGCATGATGAGCGTTGGTGTCGGCGAGCAGGTCGAAGACGAGTTTATTCCGCTATTGCTGGAACAGATGGGCTTCGAGAAGCCCTTGCCGCGCAGGGAAGTGCCGGACCGCAAGGCTCCGCCGAAGGGCTTCAAAGTGCTGGTGATCGGCGCTGGCCTGACCGGCATCGTGGCAGGCATCAAGCTGGCGGAGGCGGGGTACGAGTACGTCATCATCGAGAAGAACCCTGATGTCGGCGGTACCTGGTTTGAGAACGTCTACCCGGGCGTGGGCGTGGATACGCCCAGCCACTTCTATTCATACTCCTTCGAGCTGAACCCGGAGTGGAATCATTACCATCCGCAGGGCCGCGACATGCAGGACTACTTCGTGCGGGTTGCGGACAAACATCAGCTGCGGCGCCACACCCGCTTCGAGACGACAGTTCTGTCCTGCGTTTTCGATGATGCGACCAACTTGTGGAGCGTCACGGTTCGCAAGAAGGACGGTTCGCAGGAGGTCCTGGTCGTCAATGCGGTGATCAACGGCCATGGTCCGGTCAACCGGTGGTCCTGGCCCAAGATTGCAGGAATCGATGCTTTTGAGGGCATCAAGATGCATACGGCAGGCTGGGATGCCAGCGTCGAGGTCAAGGGTAAACGCATTGCCGTGATCGGCACTGGCGCTAGCTCGGCACAGCTCGTGCCGGCCCTTGCACGCGAGGCTGCGCAAGTGACGGTGTTCCAGCGTTCAAAGCACTGGGTATTGTACAATCCCGAGCTCAGCCACGCCGTGAGCGAGAATATGAAGTGGGCGCTGCGACATATTCCGCATTTCTTCGAGTGGTTCCGATTCCGCATTTACTGGGCGTCAGCCGATGGTCTGTACCCGAATGTGGTGATGGACCCGGCATGGGAAGGCAACATGCTGGCGGTCTCGGAATACAACGAGACGGTCCGTCAGTATGCGCTGTCTTACTTGCACGCAAAGTTCAAGGATCGCCCCGACCTGATCGAGAAGCTCACGCCTGATTTCCCGATTTTCTCCAAGCGGATCGTTCTGGACAATGGCTGGTTCGATGCCCTGCTGCGTGACAACGTCACGTTGGAGACCGAGACGATCGACTGCATCCTGCCCAATGGCATTCGTCTCAAGGACGGGCGGGAAATCGAGGTCGATATACTGGTGTGCGCCACGGGCTTTGACGTGGCGAACATGGTCGGCAATCTGAAGATTATCGGGCGCGACGGCCGCAATCTTGGAGAGGAGTGGGGTCCGGAAGATCCGCGTTCGTACCTTGGCGTCGCGGTCCCCGGCTATCCAAACTACTTCCTGACCGTAGGCCCGAACAGCGCGCCCAACCATGCGGCAGGCCAGAACATGATTTCGGAGGCACAGGTCCATTATATTATCGAGTGTCTGGATCAGGTCGTAGCACGTGGTGCGTCCGTCATCGAGCCGACACTTGAAGCTTATAATGAATGGAACCAGAAAATTGATGATCGTCTGCCACAGATGATCTGGTCGCACCCGCGCGCCAAGAGCTACTACAAGAACAGCAAGGGGCGGAACTTCATGTCCTTCCCGTTCCGGCTGGTCGACTACTGGAACTGGACGCGCAAGCCGGACCTGAACCATTTCAAGTTTGACTGAATTTGACGCTTTTCCAGATACCCGCCTGTTCCAGCGGGCCTGGCCGCGGCGTTGAATAGTGGCTCGAGAGGGCCAGAACTTCCCGAAGTAGCAACGCAACTACCCCCTGCCGCAAGGCAGGGGGTATTTTTCTCTAAACGGGATTTCCGGCTGCAAGCTAGCAAAAGCAGGAGCCTGGATGGTCCCGCCTAGAATCCTGCTCGATCGTCAATCTCTGGAATGTCATATTGCGCAGAATAAATGAGGGAGGCGTATCATGGCTGAGGGAAGACTGGCGGGCCGGGCAGCAATCATCACCGGCGCAGGAGACGGCGTGGGCCTGGGCATGGCAAAGCGCTTTGCAGCTGAAGGGGCTGCTGTGCTGGTGGCCGAATTCAATGAAGAGACGGGATCAACTGCCGCTGCAGCCTTGCAAGCAGCGGGCGCACGGGCCCAGTTCTTCAAATGCGATGTCACCGAGCAGGCGCAGGTGGAAGCAATGGTCGCCACCTGCGCCGAGCAGTTCGGCTCGGTCGATATCCTCGTCAACAATGCTTATCGTGGCATGGGATATCATCGCGTCGAGAAGATGCCCGACGAGAATTTCGAGCATGCCCTCAAGATCAACTTCTGGGCGGCCAAGTGGTCGATGACGGCGGCCTTTCCGTACATGAAGAGCAATCGCTGGGGCCGGATCATCAACGTTGGGTCTTTGAACGGCGTGAATGCCCATGTCGGCACGACCGATTACAACATCAGCAAAGAGGCGCTGCGCGCCTTGACCCGTACTGCCGCACGCGAGTGGGCGCCTTACGGCATCTGCGCCAATATCATCTGCCCGGCGGCGGCGTCTTCGTCGTTCCGGACCTTTTCGGAGCGGCAGCCGGAGCTTGCCACCGTCATGGAAGCGGCAAACCCGATGGGGCGTATGGGTGATCCGGAGAAGGACATCGGGGGCGTGGCCGTGTTCCTGGCCAGCGAAGATGCGCGGTATCTGACCGGCAACACGCTCTTCGTCGACGGGGGCGGGCATATCAATGGCGTCGCCTGGGCGCCAAACCTGCCGGAGTAAGGCAGGAACGGGCAGGGGCGGCTAGGTCGGCTTCCTGCCCGCCTGCTGCTCGCGCCAGATAATGAATAATGTCGAGCCAACGATGATTGCAGCGCCAATGGCGGTGCTGAGCTGAGGCATTTCATTGAAAAATACGAAGCCAACCGCAGCGGCCATCACCAGGCGGCTGTAGTCGACGGGTATCACGGCTGTTGCGTCGCCCACCTTCAGTCCGACAAGAGAGCAGTATTGGTTCAGCACACCGGCCATGCCCATGGTGGCGAGCAAGGCAAGATCCTTTGCAGACGGCCAACGCCATTCGGCCAGCGCCATTGGCAGCGACAGCACCAGACCGAGGATTGACGCCCAGACCAGCAAGGTGAGCGTCCCATGGCTTGACGTCATCGACTTGGCGCTGACATTGGCGAAAGCCAGCAGCAACGCTCCACCAAGAGCGGCAAGCTGAGGCCAGCCGATGCCGCCCCCTGCCTCGGGCGGCATCATCACCAGGATGCCTGCAAACCCAATAATCGTAGCGAAGAGTCTCAGCGGGCCGACCCGCTCCTTCAGGAAAAACACGGCAATGGGCACGACCCAGAGCACTCGCGTAAACGAGATGGCGTTGGCGTCGGCCAGGGGCAGCAGGCGGAAAGACTCGAAGGTCAGGATAAAGCCGCCAACCGTCGCTGCCGCGCGAAACAGGATGAGACCGAAGCGATCCGTTGCAAAGGCTGTCCGGCCGTGTCGGACCATCAGCGGCAACAGGATGACAGTCCCGGCAAGTTGACGATAAAATGTCTGAATCGCTGCCGAATAGTCGCTGCCCAGGAATTTAATCAGGCTTGTCATCAGCGTGAAGGTGATGGCGGACAGAAACATCCACCATGCACCCACCACGTTGGGAGAGACCCGGGCCGCCACCATGATCCGATCTTTGCTCACGCCTTGAGGCGCGGCGCCTCCACCCCTGCGCGCTCGCAGGCCAGGTCGAGCAGTGCCGAATAGTCTTTCGATGCATAGGGCGTCGCGCGGGCGCCGCCGAAGACCGCGTGGGCTGCGGCGCCTACCGGAAGGCCGATGCGCTGCTCGGCGGCAGCAGTCATGGCCAGCGTCATGTCCTTGAAAGCCAGATCGATAGTGAAGCCCGGTTCGATGTCGCCCTTCAACACCTTGTTGACCATCAGGGTATGGAATTGGCCGTTCTGAGCGGTTGTTGCTCCCGTGACATCGCGCATGGTCTCAATATCAAGCCCCAGCTTGGTGCCAAGGGCGATGGCTTCGGCGCAAACCTCAGCAACGGTCAGCAGCAGGAAGTTGTTGATGAGCTTCATGCGCGAGCCCATGCCCGGCTTGCCGCACCGATAGATGGTGGTGCCCATGGCGTTGAGCAGCGGCTCGACACGGCCAAAGACTGCGTCTTCGGCGCCGACCATGAACAGGGATTCGCCGCGCTCCGCGTGCAGCACAAGGCGGCCCACCGGGCAATCGGTAAAGGCAATGCCCTTGGCCCGGCACGCGGCGGCGATGCGGTCGGTGCCGTTGGCATCGATAGTCGACATGTCCATCAGCACGGTGTCTGCGTCGATGTTGGCAAGCACGCCGTCATCGCCCAGCACCACGGCCTCGACATGCTGGGTAGCGGGCAGCATGGTGATGACTATGTCCGCACCCCGGCTAGCCTCCGCCACGGACGATGCCCTGCGGGCGCCAAGCGCGGCGAGTGTCTCGATCTTGGACGCATCGACGTCAAAGACGTTAAGATCGAAGCCCTTGCGCTGCAGGTTCGAGGCCATGGGCATCCCCATGGCGCCCAGCCCGATAAAGCCGACTTTGGTGGCCATCTGTTTCCTCCCCCTGATGCGTCTTAAAGAACGCCGTGATTGATGTAAGCCGTCTTGATCTCGGTGAAGAATTCGGCGGAGGCCGTGCCCTGTTCGCGGCCTCCGTAACCGGACGGCGCTCGGCCGCCGAACGGGACGTGGTAGTCCACCCCTGCAGTTGGCGTGTTCACCATGACGAGACCCGCATTGGACTCGCGGCGGTAGCGCTCGGCATGCTTCAGGTTGGTGGTGGCGATGCCTGAGGACAGGGCCAGTTCGCAGTCCTTGGCGACGGCGATCGCCTCGTCGAAATCCTCGACCTTGATCACGCCGGCGACCGGGCCGAACACCTCTTCCCGGTTCAGCGCCATCTCATTGTGCGTATTCAGGAACAGGGTCGGAGCGAGGAAGTAGCCGCGCGTGCGCGCCTCTACCGCGACGCCGCCAGCCGCCAACTCGGCTCCATCAGACTTGGCCTTCTCGATAAAAGTCATGTTCTTGTCGAACTGCGGCTTGTTGGCGACCGGGCCGATGTCCGTATCCGCGTCCAGCGCGTGGCCCACCTTGAGCCCTGCCACGGCCTTGACCAGTTTCTCGACAAAGGCATCGTGTATGCCCTTGGTGACGATGATGCGCTCGGACCCGGTGCAGCGCTGGCCGGTCTGGCCCCAGGTACCCTGCGCGGCGGCGGCAACGGCCACATCCAGATCGGCATCATCCAGCACGATAAAGGGGTTCTTGCCTCCCAGTTCCAGCTGAACCTTCGTCATGGTCGGTGCGGCCATCTGCAGGATCTTACGACCCGTCGGCGTCGCACCGGTGAAGGAAACGGCGTCCGCGCCGTCGATCAGGGTCTGGCCCAGCGCGCGGCCATCACCGAGGACAAGGTTGAATGCGCCCTTGGGCAAACCAGCCTGCTCAAGCATTTCTGCAAGGATGATGGCGCAGCCCGGCGTGAATTCGGACGGCTTCAGGACGACGGTGTTGCCGTAGGCAAGGGCCGCAGCCACCTTCCAAGCCGGAATGGCGATCGGGAAGTTCCAGGGCGTAATGGCGGAGATGACGCCCACCGGTTCGTAGCTGATGATGACGTTATGACCATCGCGCAGCGATGGATACCACTGGCCGGGATGACGCACGACCTCGCCTGCGTAGAAGTGAAACACCTGCGCGGCACGCGTGGCCTCGCCGATGCCTTCCTTCAGCGTCTTGCCCTCTTCGCGGGACAGGAGCGTGCCGATCTCCTCGGCGCGGGCGTACAGCGCATCGCCGACCTTGCGGAGCAAGTCTGCGCGGGCTTGCGTATTGTAAGACCGCCAGCCCGGCAATGCGCGGCGGGCTGCCGCCAGCGCCTCTTCAGCATCGGCAACGCTCGAGACGGCATATTCGCCAACAGTCTCGTCAAGATCGGACGGATTGATCGTCGGCAGGAGGGAGGCTGCCTCCCGCCACTGTCCGTCGATGAAGTTACGGCCTTTGATCATAGTTCCTCCGCGATGACGCCGCCGTCGAGGAGGCGTGCGATTTCCGTGTCATCGATGCCAAGAACATTACGCAACACACGGACCGTGTCCTCGCCGGAGCGTGGGGGGGCGCGGCGATAATCCGCCGGAGTTTCCGACAGCTTGGCTGGAAAGCCCAGAACTTTCACTTCTGTCCCGTCCGAGCGGGTCATGCTGTGAATGAGGCCGCGCGCGGAGACATGAGGGTCCGCCAGAATCTCGGGAATTTCGTTGACCTTGCCGCCGGGAAGCTTGGCCGCTTCCATGGCGGCGATAAGGTCGGCCGATTTCCACCGCTTGATGGCAGGGCGCATTTCATCCTGAAGCGCCTTGCGGTGAGCATTGCGCGTGCCGTTGTTTACAAACCGGGGATCATCGGGCAGCTCCGGCTTGCCGATAAGCTCGCAAAAAGCGCGGAACTGCCGGTCGTTTCCAAGTGCGACGAGAATATCGCCATCAGAGCACGAGAAGTCCTGATACGGTACGGTGTTGGGGTGCTCATTGCCGAGACGACGCGGGATCATGCCGCCGTTCAGATAATTGGATGCCTGATTGACCAAGAGGGCAACCTGCGTATCCAGCAGCGAGCAGTCGATGTGCTGACCCTGTCCGGTCTGATTGCGATGGTTGAGCGCAGCCAGAATGGAAATTGTCGCGTAGAGACCCGTCAGGAGATCGCTGATGGGAATTCCCACCTTCATCGGGCCGCCGCCCGGTTCGTCGTCCGGCCTGCCGGTTACGCTCATGAGGCCGCTCATGCCCTGGATAAGGAAGTCGTAACCGCCACGGTCCTTATAAGGGCCGGTTTGTCCGAACCCGGTGATCGAGCAGTAGATCAGGCGCGGGTTGACGGCGCTGAGGGATTTGTAATCCAGGCCGTACTTCACCAGGCCGCCGACCCGGAAGTTCTCAACGACAATGTCGCATTCCTCTGCCAGCTTGCGGATCAGCGCCGCGCCATCAGGATCGGCGATGTTGATGGCAATCGAATGCTTGTTGCGATTGGCGCACAGGTAATAGGCGGAATCGCGGGACCCGTCCTGAAGGAAGGGAGGGCCCCAGCGGCGGGTGTCGTCGCCCTGTCCGGGCTGTTCGATCTTGAAGACTTCCGCTCCAAGATCGCCCAGCATCTGCGTGCTCCAGGGGCCTGCCAGGACGCGGGACAGATCGAGGATCTTGAGACCGGCCAGGGGGCCGGACGGCTTGTCGCTCATGGTCTGCGGTCCCTTGCCAGTTACTCGCCCGTGAACTCGGGCTTGCGCTTCTCCAGGAAAGCGGAGACGGCCTCGTGATGGTCGGCGGTATGATGAGCCAACGCCTGATAGGCAGCAGACAGCTCAAGCAGCGGCCCGAGTTTCATATCCTGACCTTCCCGCAGCAGGCGCTTGGCAAGGCGCGTTGCATGACCAGGGTTGGCGGCAATGCGGTGCGCGATCTTCTGTGCCGTGGAGAGCAGCTGGTCTGCCGGCACCACCTCGCTCACCAGGCCGTATTCCAGAGCCTTTGCCGTATCGATGGCATCGCCGGTCAATGTCATCAACGAGGCGCGCGCCATGCCGATGACGCGTGGGAGCAGCCAGGCGCCGCCATCACCCGGCACGATGCCGAGCTTGACGAAACTCTCAGCAAAGATCGCGCCTTCGGCAGCGATACGGACATCGCACATGCAGGCCAGATCAAGGCCGGCGCCGATCGCCGGGCCGTTGATGGCAGCAACCACCGGCACTTCGAGTTCGTAAAGAGCAAGCGGAATCTGCTGGATGCCGGAGCGGTAGCCATTGCGAATCTGGTAAGGCGTGCCGCCGAACATGCTTTTCTTGTCGCGCATGTTCTTCACGTTGCCCCCTGCACAGAATGCAGAGCCGGCGCCGGTGAGCACCACAGCCTTGATGGTCGCATCACGCGTAGTCTGGGCACAGAAATCGGAAATTGCGTCGATATGCTCCTGTTCGGAAATCGCGTTCCGCTCGTTCGGGCGGTTGAGTGTGGCGGTCACGACAGGGCCATCACGTTCAATGATCAGGAACGGTTCCACGAAGCCTTCTCCCAAGACGCAAGTCATGTTCTGTTTTCTCACGGTAGCGCTATACAGGCCAGCCGACGGGCGCTAATATTGATTTTAGTGTTTCTGATACTGATTGGCTATCGATGGATCTGCGCCAGCTGCTCTATTTCACCACGCTTGCCGAGACGCTGAACTTTCACCGCGCCGCCGAGCGACTGCATATCTCTCAGCCCCCCCTGACGGTTGCCATTCGCAAGCTTGAAGAGGAATTGGGCGCGCCGCTGTTCGTTCGTGGACCGCGAGGCGTGTCGCTGACGGCGGCGGGAGAAGCTGCGCTGGAGGCTGCTCGTGCTACGTTGTCCCATGCGGATCATGTGCGCCACGCCGTGCGGGAGGGCAGCCTGGGGGAGAGAGGGCGGCTGCAGGTGGGCTTTGTTGGATCCGCCACCTACGAGCTTCTGCCCAAGCTGATTCCGCTTTTCCGCCGGCGTTACCCGAACGTGGACCTGGTGCTGGAGGAAGGTGCAAGCATCGACATTGTCCGGAAGATCCGCTCGCATCAACTGGATGTAGGAATTGTGCGTCTGCCGCTGCTGGAGCTGACCCAGTTGGACACGCAGGTCATCGAGATGGACGAGCTGGTGGTGGCGGTGCCGATGTCCAGTCCCCTGGCCCAGCGCCGCTCCTTGCCGCTCTCACAGCTGGCTGCCGAGCCGTTCATTCTCTTCACGCGCATCAGCGTCATGCACGCGATCATCCTGATGGCCTGTCATAATGCGGGGTTCGTGCCGAAGGTGGCGCAGGAAGCGGCGCAGGTGCATACGATCATGAGCCTGGTGCAGAGCGGACTGGGTGTTGCGCTGATGCCATCCAAGGCGACGCGGTACGTACCCGAAGGCGTCAAGCTGCTCAGGCTTGCCGATCCGATCCGGATCGAGACCGGGGTTGCGCTGTCACGTGAGACAGCCAGCCCGTTCGCCTTGAATTTTCAGGCGCTTGCGCTCGAAAAGGCCGATTTACGGAATGTATCGCAAGGCTGAAAATCAATATTAGCCTGTTCGCTCCATTGATGACAGGAAAACACCCGATCGGCTCCGCATTGTGCGGATGCAGGGAGAAGTTAGATCTGGGTGTGCCACGGTGTTTGACAGCCTGACGCTTTCCCGTCTTCCGGCAGAAGACGAAGCCCTCCGCGTGCCTGTACGGGCGATGATTGCCGAGGCGATCGCCAGCCTACCCGTGCATAAACGGGCGCGCTCCTGGCAAGGGTTTGATGCGGCCTTCAGCAGGGCCCTGGGCGAGGCTGGGTATCTGGGATTGTCCCTGCCCAAGCGCTATGGCGGCGGTGAGCGCGGGCCGTTCGCCCGGTTCGTGGTGGTCGAGGAACTGCTTGCGGCCGGTGCGCCTGTCGGCGCCCACTGGATCGCCGATCGGCAGAGCGCGCCCCTGATCCTCAACTACGGGACAGAGGCCCAGCGCGAATTCTATCTGCCCCGCATTTGTCGCGGGGAGGCCTTCTTCTGCATCGGCATGAGTGAACCCGGCTCCGGTTCAGACCTTGCCAGTGTGCGTACCCGAGCAGAGCGCACCGACAAGGGCTGGTTGCTGAACGGCCAGAAGATCTGGACGACCAATGCGATGCATGACGACTACATGATCGCGCTGGTTCGCACGTCTGGAACCGCGGCAGACCGGCATCAGGGCCTGTCCCAGCTGATCGTTGATCTGAAGGCGCCGGGTGTTACGATCCGCCCGATTGTCGATCTGACGGGGGACGCCCACTTTGCCGAAGTCTTCTTCGAGAACGTGGAACTGGGCGAGGATGCTCTGATAGGCAGGGAAGGCGACGGCTGGCATCAGGTGACCGCCGAGCTGGCTTTCGAGCGCAGCGGGCCGGAGCGCATCTACTCCAGCATCGTGCTGGTCGATGCCTGGATACGCCATGTTGCGGCCGCAGGGCGGCTGGACAATGGGACTGCTGAGCTCGCCGGCCATCTGACGGCGCAGCTTGCGACCTTGCGTGCCATGTCCATTGCCGTGACGGCCCGGCTGGCAGCAGGCGAAAGCCCGGTGACCGAGGCCTCCTTGGTCAAGGACTTGGGGACGACGCTGGAGCAGTCCGTGCCGACGCTGATCGGGGACGATCTTGGCGGACACCCGGATGAACCGGTCGATGCCGAGCTTTACAAGACACTGATGTACGTAAGCCAGATCGCACCCAGCTTCTCGCTGCGGGGCGGGACGCGGGAAATCTTGCGCGGGATCATCGCCCGTGGGCTGGGGCTACGCTAATGGACAGCAACGAACTTCTTGATCCCTTCAATCGCCTTCTGGAAGACGTGGCTGCGCCCGGCGCGGTTCGCGAGATCGAGGCGAGTGGTCCGGCAGACGCGCTGTGGGCCGGCTTGACCGACTCCGGGTTCCTCGACGCCCTGGTGCCGGAAAGCGCGGGCGGGGCGGGGTTATCCCTCGCTGATATCCATCCGTTGCTGCAGGCGCTGGGCCGCCATGCGGTGCCGGCGCCCGTTGCGGAAACCATGGTTGCGCGCGCCATCCTAGCCAATGCCGGGATCGAATGTCCCGCTGGTCCCATCGTGCTGGCGGTTCTCAGCGGTCAGGCCACGGGCGCGGTCCCATTTGCATGTGTTGCCAGCCATGCGCTCCTCGAGGTCGGGGGACAGCTGGTGCTGACCCCCATGGCTTCGGCAACGGTAACTGCCACCGGGGTGCAAGGGAGCCTGGCAGCGTTCCTGTCCTGGCAAGGTGCGCCCCAAGGGCCGACATGCGCGGCTCCTGCTGAAGGGCTGCGTACGATTGCTGCTGTCATCCGCGCGGCCGATATGGCGGGGGCGGCGGACCGCCTGCTGAATATGACGGTCACCTACGCAAACGAGCGCGTGCAGTTCGGCAAGCCGATCGGCAAACAGCAGGCGATTCAGCAACAGCTGGCTGTGATGGCGGAACAGGTCGTGGCATCGCGGCTCGCATCCCAGATTGGCTGCGCCAGCGGCCTTCCGCCCAGCCTGGAAGGGGCAGCAACGGCAAAGCATGTGACAAGCACTGCCGCGGTCCAGATCGCCAATATCGCCCACGCTGTACACGGAGCCATTGGCATAAGCGAGGAATACGACCTGCAACTTTATACGCGCCGCCTGCGTGAGTTGCGGATCGCGGATGGGTCAGAGCGGTACTGGGCCGCATTGCTCGGCAAAAGCCGACTGGCCAAGGCCTCTGAAAACAGCGTTGATTTCATCCGTCAGCTCTGTGGCTGAGGGCGATGCGGCGGCGCTGCTCAGGCGCGCCGCACGCGCGTTTTGCGGGCCGGTGCCTCGGCAGTCTCTTTTACCTCTGGATCACGATCGTAATAGGTTTCAAGCGCCTCGTCGGTCAGTCCAAGTCCGCGCCCGCAAAACCAGACGGCGGTGCGCAACAGAGCCTCGTCACCCCCGTTGTACGGAATGCTGGGGGTTGGTGTGAGGCGCGAGGCCGAAATCATGCTGCCGATATGCTCAAGGAACAGCGAAACGTTGACCGCATCAATCGGTTCGCCTTTCAGGTCGCCTGACGCACGTGCGGCTTCCAGCGCCTGCTGCACCGGTTGTGTCATCAGGCGAATGGCCCGGCGGTAGATCAGGCGCGCGTAGCTGCCATCGCCCGCGAGGCTGGCAAGCATGATGCGCGTTGCTTCGGCCTGATGGGTCGGTCGATCGTTAAGGCAATTGCGGAAATAATGTTTGATCGTCAGCACGAGACTGTGTGTGCTGGGTTCTGGAAGGCCTAAGCTGTCGAAGTTTGCGTTCTGCTCCCGAATCAACTGTCGCAAAACGGCGCGATAAAGCGCCATCTTCGAGGGGAAGTGCCGATAGACCAATGCTTCGGACACCTTGGCCGCCGCAGCGATCTGCTGCGTCTTGGCGCCTTCATAGCCACGTTCGGCAAAAACAGACCTTGCCGCCTCAAGAATGGACGAGCGGCGGTCGGCTCCAGAGATGCGCTTCCGTTTCATAGGTAAACGCTTACCTCATTTTACCGCGAGGGAAAATGATTAATGCCGGACTGGATGCCGACCGCAGAAACTCGCCTTTTTCCTGGTTGCTCTATCGCCCGGGCGTTAATTTACCTTCCGCAGCTCGTACTGACTTGTGGGAAGAACATCGATACGGGTCTGGTCGATGAAACGCGCGCAGCTGTCCATCATGGCCTGCAGATTGGCCTCGAACTTCGCCTGATCACCGCGTGCATCGAAGAAGGCCTGCGGATCATCCATGGCATCGTCCGGGAAGCACTCCTCCACGATGGCGACATAGCGGATCGGCCCCTCGATCAGTGGGCGGATCACCAGGTTCTGGAGGTATTCAAAGTTGTCCTGCGTGTCGATGGCGACAGGCGTGTGCAGAACCTGCCAGTTGTAGCGCCACTGATCGTATTCCAGATGATCCGGTTGCTGCAGGAAGCAGAACTGCGACCACCCCGCGGTGCGCTTGCCTTCCTCGGATGGGAACCGGGTATTGGGAATGACGCTCGACTGTAGAACGAGCCAGGCGGCGATGTCTTGGGCGGCGTCCTTCAGGATCGCGTCGACCGGTGCGCGGAACGCATCATGGCTGACATCGAGCCAGATCTGGATGGCGGCATCGATCTCAGGATCGGTAACCGGGCGGCAAAGGCCATTTGCGCGCTCAACATCCTTATCGCGCAGGTTGAACCGCAGGCCCCGAACGTTCGGCAGGGCGAGCAACTTCGGTGCCGTTTCAGCAAGCAAGCGTTCGTTGAGCGCCTCGCGGCTTTCACCCTCGCGCCGCCACAAGGCGTAAATGACTTTTTCCATGTATCAAGCCCCTTAGTCGAAGTTTGCCTGTCCGCCGTCGAGCGGAATGGTGGCCCCGGTCAGATAGCCGGCCTCATCGCTTGCAAGCATGGCAACAGCCCGACCGATGTCGCGCTCGCAGTCGCCAACCCGGCCAAGCGGAATGGTGCGGAAGAAAGCTTCGGCTTCTTCCGGATTGTGCTCGATCCACTTCTCCATGCCGGTGGACATGGCATGTGGTGCAATGTTGAGGACGCGGATCTTGTCCCGGCCCCATTCAGCAGCTGCCGCGCGGGTCAGGGGCCGCATGGCCTGCTTGACCGAACCGTATGTGCCGTAGTTCGACATGTCCCAGCGCACGCCAGCCGAGCTGATGAGGTTGAAGATGGTGCCGCCACCCCGCTGAACCATGATCGGCTGAACCAGCTTCATCAGGCGGAACGCAGCCAGAGGGCCGCTTTCGAAGCCGGCAACGAACTGCTCATCCGAGACGTTCATGAGGGGGCCAAGCGGCACGATCTGGGCGTTGTTGACGAGGATGTCGATCCCGCCCAGCGTTTCGTTGGTCTTGGCAACCACGGCCTCAAGCGAGCCTGCATCGCATACATCGCCCGCCAGCGTTGCCGTACGGCGACCCAGCGCCTGCACTTCAGCGGCAACGGCCTCCAGCTTGTCAGCAGTACGGCCGAACAGCGCGATATCAGCGCCTTCGCGGGCCAATGCCAGTGCAATGCCACGTCCGACGCCTTGGCCGCCGCCGGTGACCAGCGCAATTTTCCCCTCAAGCTTCATCTGGAATAACCTCCATATCGGACGGGCCCCAAAAGCCGCGCAGGCTGGTGATCCGTCCCTGTTCATCAAACGTGCATACATCCACTGACCGGATGCGCATTCTGCGCGCCCCCGGCGGTGTGAATTCAACGTCAAAAGCCAGCGCCGCTTCCGCTCCGTGTGAACCTCGGATGGGGGCGGCGGGGTAAATGCGAGTGTTGAACGCAACAGTATCGCGGAACCACGCAGCAATCTCCGGGCCGTGCTTGATCGGGGAGCCGACAGGGTCCTCGATCGTCGCATCTGGTGCGAACAGCGCGGTCACACCATCGGCGTCGCCTGCGTTGATCCGGTCGACGTACGCCTGCAGTCCGGCTTTCATCTTGGCTTCATCCCGCACGGTCAGGCATGCTCCGCAATGGTGCGCGCGGCGCGACGAGCAAAATAGGTGGATTCGCCGATACAGACGCCACTTGCGTAGGACAGGCTGCCCTGGGCGAGGTTGGAAGCGGTGGCCCCAGCAGCAAACAGGCCTCGGATCGGATTGTCCGAAGCATCAAGGACACGCGCGTTCACGTCGGTTCTAAGGCCGCCCAGACTGAAACCGGAGAATATGGCCTTGCCCAGCGAGCAGTCGATCGCGGCAAAAGGTGCCTCGACCAGGGGCTGGCACCACTCAGTATATTTGTGCATGACACTGTCGCCGCCCTGAGCGGCGTCGCGATTGTAGGTTGCAATCGTTTCCTGGAGCGAGCCTTCCGGCAAGCCCAGGTCGCGCTCCATGGTAGCGAAATCCTCCCACACGTCGATCAACTGCTGCTGCCCGATGCTGGGCGGGGCGTACATGGCAGTATCGACGATGAGATAGGCCGTGTGATCCGGCTGGTGGACAATCGCTTCGCTGGTGCGTGCGTGGTAAGAATCCTCGGCAATGAAACGGCGGCCCAGCTTGTTGACCAAAACGCCCTTCAGGTACCCTTCAGGCGGATACAGCGGCGAGGTGATCAACTGCGCATCCATATGGGCGGTTGCCGCGCCGACGCCGACGCCCAGCTTGATGCCCGCGCCGTTGGAGTAGGGACTGCCGACAATGTGCACGTCTTCTCGTGCCATGACCGGCAGGAATTCTGCAGCCATTGCAGGATCCATGGCAAAGCCGCCTGTTGCCAGGAGAACCCCGCGTCGGGCGCGCACGAAGTGGTCACTGCCGGCACGGCGGAAGCGCAGGCCAACGACGCCGCCGCTTTCATCTACAACCAGTGCATTGACGTTGGCATCGTATTCGAAGCGGGTGCCGGCATTCTCGGCGGCCTCGATGAGGGTGTTGATCAGCACGTGCCCGGCGGCGCCGGGAGCCGCTACCATATGGCCGCGCGGAACGGGCTTTGCCACGGTGATGTGCGGATGAGCCTTCTCCCCGCCCGTATAGGACAGGGTCTCGTCTGACGGCACTTCATAATGTTTGCCGCCATAGTACTTCGTGTTGAAGGGGACGCCTTGCGCCTTCAGCCATTCGTAGTGCGAGACGCTCTCTTCGCAATAGGCGCGGATCTTGTCGTGAGGCGGGTTCGGCATCTCACAGGTGAGGAAGGCGATCATGTTCTCGACCGTGTCCTCGAACCCGTTCGCCTTTTGTGCGTCCGTGCCGGCGCCAAGGTAGATGTAGCCGCCGGATGCGGCGGTCGAACCGCCGCCGCCCGAGGCGCGTTCAACCACGAGAACGTCAATGCCCTTGGTGCGGGCCTCGATCGCAGCTGATGCACCGGCAGCACCCAGACCAACGATGACAAGGTCCGCTTCTTGAGTAAAAGTGGCATTCGCCGCCGCGACGGGCTCGAAAACTTCCATGACGCTCCCCAGCATAATTTTTGTTTTGCGTAGCATGTGGGCAAATTGGACTGTAGTCAATTAAGCTTTTTTGGGGAGCTGCCCGTAGATTGCGTAGCAGTGCTGCGCCTTGAGGGCGGGTTTATATGGGGCCTGCGGACATGGGGTTGAGCGTCATAGGGTCACCCCAGGCGATCTGCTGAGTCTTATCAGATGGGGAGGATCCGCTTGGGCGAGGTTTTCTCTGGGTTAAGCACCTGATAATGATCGCCTTGCGGAGGTAGGCCGCGTCACTGTTGCTAGCGTCTGCATTTCCGATCCATTATGACAAATCATTGCTCCAGAGGACGCGCCTTATGCAAATTCGATCCGGTAAGACGCTTTCGCCCCCGGCACTCGATGCTCTTGATCAGGGGATAATCGAAATCTTGAGGCAGAATGGTCGTGCCACCAACCAGGAGATTGCGGATCGCCTGTCCGTCACGGCCGCGACGGTCTCGTCCCGTCTGCGGCGACTGGAATCGATGCGGGCGGCGCGGGTCGTGGCTGTCACGGATTTTGCTGCCCACGGCTACAATGTGCTGATCGCAGTGGGCGTGAAGGTGCAGGGCCGGGATGTGCGCGAGGTCGCGCGTGATCTGGCCCGGTTGCCGGAAGTGTTTAGCGCCAACATCATGAATGGCGCGCATGACATCGAACTGCTGGTTGCCTTGCGCGACTTCTCGGAGATCAATGTCTTTCTGACCGATCACGTCGCCGGCATCGCGGGTGTCAGCGAACTCAGTCCCGGTATTGCGGCAGATATCGTGAAGTTCGAGTTCAACGTGGTGCCGCTATGAACGGGGAGCGCATGGATGATCTGGACCGGCGCATAGTTGCCAAGCTGGCCCGCGATGCCCGTGTTTCCAACCGACAGATTGCAGCTGAACTGGATGTAACCGAAGGCACCATTCGCAGTCGTATCAAGCGCCTGCAGGCCGAGGGGCTGATCCAGTTCACAGTGGTGACGGACTTCAGGCTGGCCGGCTCGCCGAATCTCGTGATGATGGGCATCCAGGCCGACCCCAGCCGGGTCTCGACATTAGCGCGCCAGCTGTCCGACATGCCGGAGATCAGCTGTGTCATTGTACTGCTTGGCCGTTACAGCCTGCTGGCCATGGGGCTGTTTACCAGCATCGAGCAGTTGAACGAAGTCATCCTGGGCCGCATTCGCGTACTGGAAGGCATTCGTGAGGTCGAAACTTCAATCTCGGTGCATAACCTAAAGTATGAATTCGGTATCGCACGTATCACCAACCGGAACAGCGAACACGTTCAGTGACCGCGAATGCTCAGGGCAGGCCAAAATCTGGGCCGTTCGAGAGGGCAGATGCTCGATGTGCCAGCCGCTGACGATCCGGGTCAGCGGCTGAACTGTAGGTCCTCAGTGCTTTTGTGTGTGCACAGTTTGCATGACTATGCAGGCTGCCGGCTTTCGGGCGCGGGAGCAGTCTTTGCGGTCGTGCCCGGGGCTGACCCGGAATTGTCCAGGTCCTCGGCATAGCGGGCCCCGGCGCGCCAGAACATCAGACCGCCAGCCGGTATCAGGATGCCCATCACAAACAGGCTGTAACGCAGGCCCTCGATTCCATACCTGGGCGTGAGCACGTCGCTGACCATGCCGGCCAGCAGCGGTCCGACGGTGCTGCCGAGAACGTTGATCGCGACAACCAGCATTGCGGTTGCTTGTGCGCGCTGCTCAGGCTGCACAAGATTGGCTGCCGCTGCATAGGATGGCCCGGCCCAGAGGGCGGTGAGAAATGCTGTGGAGATCGACAGCAGCGCCACGACTGGCACGCTTGTACCCGCCAGATCGATCGCGGCCCCGTTCGGTACGAGAAGCATGGCGGCCATGAGGGGTGTGGCGAGGAAAAATCCGATCGCGGGTACGCGCAGTTGCCAGCTCGCATTGCGCCGGATCATGGCGTCTACGATAAAGCCGCTCGACATGGCGCCGGCGACGCCGCCCATGGCCACGCCGAGGCCGAGCCAGACACCGGCCTCCATAGCCGTCATGCCGTGCGAGCGCATGAAGTAGGTGGGCAGCCAGATGGCGCCGGCGTATCCAAAGATGTTGAACACTCCCATCGCGATGGCGAGTTGGCGCAGGGAACGGATCGACCAGAGTCCGGCCATGGTGGCGAGGGCAGAGCTGCGCGGTGCAGTTGCCGTCTGGGCTGCTGCGTCCCTGGCGCGTCGCGGGCCGGTCAGCCAGATCAGCAGCGCAAGCGGCAGACCGGGGGCAGCAAGGATCAAGAAGGCTTCGCGCCATCCGAAGGCGGCTGCCAGAATGCCGCCGCCGGTCAGGCCGAGGACAATGCCAAGAGATGTGCTTGCCGAGAGAATTCCAAGTGCGGTTGCACGGCGCTTGCCATCGAACAGGCTGGATATGATGGACTGCGAGGGTGGGAAGCCGCCGGCTTCGCCGATGCCGACGGCAACACGCGCTGCTGCCAATTGGCCGATATTGGCTGCCATGCCGCACAGGCCGGTTGCCAGGCTCCAGAATGCGGCGGAGAGGGCGAGCACCTTGCGGC